>NZ_BAAJYR010000133.1:0-9822 GCF_057546605.1 Acidovorax sp. KPB24-03
CCCCCCTGCCCGAGCCCATTCGCCGCGCCATTGAAACGGTCATGCTGGATGACAACCCGCACTGCGGGTTGCGCCACAAGTACGTGGGGGGCGGCGCAGCCGCACGCTGCGGATTGGGCATCGAGCGTGCTGGCGAAGGAGCCGTGCTATGAACGCCCCCCTGCCCGAGCACATCCGCCGCGCGATTGAAACGGTCACGCTTGACGACAAATACGCCTTGTCGGAGGGCCGTGCCTTCATGAGCGGCGTGCAGGCCCTGGTGCGCCTGCCCATGCTGCAGCGCCAGCGCGATGCGATCGCGGGCCTGAACACCGCGGGCTTCATCAGCGGCTACCGCGGCAGCCCGCTGGGCACCTACGACCAGGCGCTGTGGTCGGCCAAGAAGCACCTGGCCAAGAACCACATCGTGTTCCAGCCCGGCGTGAACGAAGAGCTGGGCGCCACCGCCGTGTGGGGCACGCAGCAGCTCGACCTGTACCCCACGACGAAGAAATACGACGGCGTGTTCGGCATCTGGTACGGCAAGGGCCCGGGCGTGGACCGGTGCTCGGACGTGTTCAAGCACGCCAACATGGCCGGCACCTCCAGGCACGGCGGCGTGATCGCCATCGCGGGCGACGACCACATCAGCAAGAGCAGCACCGCGCCCCACCAGAGCGACCACATCTTCAAGGCCTGCGGCCTGCCGGTGTTCTTCCCGAGCAGCGTGCAGGACATCCTGGACATGGGCCTGCACGCCTTCGCCATGAGCCGCTTCTCGGGCGTGTGGTCGGGCATGAAGACCATCCAGGAGGTGGTGGAGTCCTCCAGCAGCATCTCGGTGGACCCGGACCGGGTGAAGATCGTCCTGCCCGAGGACTTCGCCATGCCGCCCGGCGGCCTGCACATCCGCTGGCCCGACGCGCCGCTGGAGCAGGAGGCGCGCCTCATGGACTACAAGTGGTATGCGGCGCTGGCGTACATCCGCGCCAACAAGCTGAACTACAACGTGATCCAGGGCCCGCAGGACCGCTTCGGCATCATCGCGAGCGGCAAGGCGTACAACGACACGCGCCAGGCGCTCATCGACCTGGGGCTGGAGGACGACGTCTGCCGCCATCTGGGCATCCGGCTGCACAAGGTGAACGTGGTGTGGCCGCTGGAGGCCACCATCACCCGCGACTTCGCCCAGGGGCTGCAGGAGATCCTGGTGGTGGAGGAAAAGCGCCAGGTCATCGAATACCAGATCAAGGAAGAGCTCTACAACTGGCGCGCCGACGTGCGCCCCAACGTGCTGGGCAAGTTCGACGAGGTGGAGGGCGACAACTCCGGTGGCGAGTGGAGCATGCCCAACCCGAGCCAGAACTGGCTGCTGCGCCCCAAGGCCGACCTCACGCCCGCCATCATCGCGCGCGCCATCGCCAAGCGCCTCAAAAAGCTGGGCGTGCCGGCCGACATCGTGGCCCGCATGGACGCGCGTCTGTCGGTGATCGATGCGCGCGAGCGCGGCCTGGCCGAATCCAAGGTGGACACGGGCGACCGCACGCCGTGGTTCTGCAGCGGCTGCCCGCACAACACCAGCACCCGCGTGCCCGAAGGCTCGCGCGCGGTGGCCGGCATCGGCTGCCACTACATGGTCAACTGGATGCCCGACCGCAACACGTCCACCTTCACGCAGATGGGCGGCGAGGGCGTGACCTGGGTGGGCCAGCAGCCCTTCACCACGGAAAAGCACGTGTTCGCCAACCTGGGCGACGGCACCTACTTCCACAGCGGGCTGCTGGCCATCCGCCAGAGCATCGCGGCGGGCACCAACATCACCTACAAGGTGCTCTACAACGACGCCGTCGCCATGACGGGCGGCCAGCAGGTGGGCGAGCGGCCCGAGGGGCACTCGGTGCTGCAGATCATGGCCAGCCTGAAGGCCGAGGGCATCGCCCGGCTGGTGATCGTGACCGACGAGCCGGGCAAGTACGACGGCGTGGCGCTGGCCGAGGGCGTGACGGTGCACCACCGCGATGAGCTGGACCGGATCCAGCGCGAGTTCCGCGAGATCCCCGGCTGCACGGCCATCATCTACGACCAGACCTGCGCGACCGAAAAGCGCCGCCGCAGGAAGCGCGGCACCCTGGCCACGCCCAACAAGACCGTGGTCATCAACGAGCTGGTGTGCGAGGGCTGCGGCGACTGCTCGGTGCAATCGAACTGCCTGTCGGTGGAGCCGCTGGAGACCGAGTTCGGCCGCAAGCGCCGCATCAACCAGAGCACCTGCAACAAGGACTACTCGTGCGTGAAGGGCTTTTGCCCGAGCTTCGTCACCGTCGAGGGCGGCACGCTGAAAAAACCCAAGAAGGAAAAGAAGGGCGATCTCTCCGCGATGCCCCCCATTCCCGAGCCGGTGCTGCCCGTGGCCGAGAGCGCCTGGGGCATCGTCGTGGCCGGCGTGGGCGGCACGGGCGTGATCACCATCGGCTCGCTGCTGGGCATGGCGGCGCACCTGGAAGGCAAGGGCGTCATCACGCAGGACGCGGCGGGCCTGGCGCAAAAGGGCGGCGCGACCTGGAGCCACATCCAGATCGCCAACCGGCCGGACGCCATCTACACCACCAAGGTGGACACGGCCAAGGCCGACCTCATCATCGGCTGCGACTCCATCGTCGCCTCGCACAAGACCACCATGGCCGCGATGCAGCCGGGCCGCACCTTCGTGGCGCTCAACACCCACGGCTCGCCCACTGCGTCGTTCGTGCACAACCCTGACTGGCAGTTTCCGGGCACCGATTGCGACACGGCCATCGCCTCCGCCGTGGGCGAGGACCTGCTGGCCAGCTTCGATGCCGAGGAAGTCGCCATGCAGATGCTGGGCGACAGCATCTACACCAACCCCCTGATGCTGGGCTACACCTGGCAAAAGGGCCGCGTGCCGCTGTCGCATGCCGCGCTCATGCGCGCCATGGAGCTGAACGGCGTGCAGGTGGACAACAACAAGGCCGCCTTCGAATGGGGCCGCCGCTGCGCGCACGACCTGGCCGCCGTGCAGGCCCTGTTCAAGGCCGCGCAGGTGATCCAGTTCGTCAAGAAGCCGGGCCTGGCGGAAGTGGTGGCCAAGCGCGAGCAGTTCCTCACCGGCTACCAGAACGCGGCCTATGCGGCCGAGTACAAGGCCTTCGTGGAGAAGGTGCAGGCCGCCGAGGCGCGCACGGGCGGCAAGGGCACGCGCCTGTCCGAGGCCGTGGCCCGCTACCTGTTCAAGCTCATGGCGTACAAGGACGAGTACGAGGTCGCGCGCCTGCACACCGACGCGGCGTTCACCGCCAAGATCGAGGGCATGTTCGAAGGCGACTACAAGCTCGTGCACCACCTGGCGCCCCCGCTGACCGCGAAGAAGAACGACAAGGGCGAACTGCTCAAGCAGCCGTTCGGCCCGTGGATGCGCAAGGCCTTCGGCGTGCTCGCCAGGCTCAAGGGCCTGCGCGGCACGGCGCTCGACCCGTTCGGCCGCACCGAGGAGCGCCGCACCGAGCGCGCCCTGATCGCCGAGTACCGCGCCTGCATCGACGAGCTGCTGGCTGGCCTGACCGCCGACAACCTGCCGCTGGCCGCCGACATCGCCCGCATTCCCGAGGACATCCGGGGCTACGGCCACGTGAAGGAGCGCCACCTGAAGGCCGCCCGCGCCAAGTGGGCGGTGCTGATGAACCAGTGGCGCCACCCGCAGGAGGCGCTGCGCCAGACGGCCTGAGGGGGCGAAAGCCCCTTTACCCGTCATGTGAGGGGGAAATGGGGTGCTATTGAAAATATAGCAATATGCCCTAGTGGTTATTGTGCTGAGCGGTGTTTTCATGCCCCATCGAAGGCCGGCCCTTGGGCCGGCCTTGCCACGCCAAGACCCCCGCGGACGCGGGTTTTGGCATGGGCTTTGCCAGGGGGCGCCGCATACAATCGCCTGTTGCCCTCCCGGCTGGCGCCGCGTCGCGCCGTGGGCGGGTGTCTGAAACGACCATCCATTTGAATGGAGCCTGTTGCCGTGTTTATCTCTTCCGCTTTCGCCCAGACCGCCCCTGCCGCCGCCGCCGGTGGCAGCGACATCATGTCCTCCCTGACGGGCATGCTCCCGCTGGTGCTGATGTTCGTGGTCCTGTACTTCGTCATGATCCGCCCCCAGATGAAGCGCCAGAAAGAGCATCGCAACATGATCGAGGCCATCGCCAAGGGCGATGAGGTGGCCACCGCCGGCGGCATCATCGGCCGGGTCACGCGCCTGTCCGAAGGCTTCCTGCACATCGAGATCGCCTCCGGCGTGGAAGTGCAGATCCAGCGCAGCGCCGTGGCGCAGGTCCTGCCCAAGGGCACGGTCAAGTAAGTCCAAGCGATGGCGCGAGCCGTTCCGATCTGGCGGCCGGCCCTGCGGGCCTGCGCCGCGACCTGAGAGTTAAGAGCGCGATCATGAACCGTTACCCGGTCTGGAAGTACGCGATCCTCGTGATCGCGCTGCTGGTGGGGGCCCTGTACACCCTGCCCAATTTCTTTGGCGAGGCCCCTGCCGTGCAGGTGTCGTCGGCCAAGGCGACGCTGAAGGTCGATGGCGCCGTGCAGCGCCGCGTCGAAGAGGCCCTGAAGGCCGCGGGCGTCGTGCCCGATGCCGTGAGCTTCGATGGCAATTCGGTGCGCGCGCGCTTCGACTCGCCCGACAGCCAGCTCAAGGCCAAGGACGCGATCCAGAAGGCCCTGGTGCCCGATCCGGCCGACCCGCCGTACATCGTCGCGCTGAACCTCGTCTCGCGCTCCCCCGACTGGCTCAGCGCGCTGCATGCGCGCCCCATGTACCTGGGGCTGGACCTGCGCGGCGGCGTGCACTTCATGCTGCAGGTGGACATGCAGGCGGCCCTCACCAAGAAGGCCGAATCGCTCGCCGGCGACCTGCGCACCACGCTGCGCGACAAGAACATCCGCCACGGCGGCATCAGCCGCGACGGCCAGGCGGTGGACATCCGCCTGCGCGACGAGGCGACCGCCACGGCCACGCGCAACGTGATCACCGACCAGTTCCCCGACCTGGTGGCCACCAGCAGCCCCGACGGCCAGGGCGTGCGCGTGCGCGCCACCATCAAGCCCGAGGCGCTGCGCAAGGTGCAGGACCAGGCGCTCAAGCAGAACATGACCACGCTGCACAACCGGATCAACGAACTCGGCGTGGCCGAGCCCGTGATCCAGCAGCAGGGCCTGGACCGCATCGTGGTGCAGCTGCCCGGCGTGCAGGACACCGCCAAGGCCAAGGACATCCTGGGCCGCACGGCCACGCTGGAAGTGCGCATGGTCGACGAAAGCGCCGAGGCGCGCTCGGCCGAGCTGGGCTCCGGCCCCGTGCCCTTCGGCGACGAAAAGTACCTGGACCGCAACGGGCAGTCCATCATCGTCAAGAAGCAGGTCATCCTCACAGGCGAGAACCTCACCGACGCGCAGCCCGGCTTCGACGGCCAGACGCAGGAGCCCACGGTCAACCTCACGCTCGACGCCAAGGGCGCCCGCATCTTCAAGGACATCACCCGCGAGAACGTGGGCAAGCGCATGGCCATCGTCCTGTTCGAAAAGGGCAAGGGCGAAGTGGTCACGGCCCCCGTGATCCGCAGCGAGATCAGCGGCGGCCGGGTGCAGATCTCCGGGCGCATGACCACGGCCGAGGCCAACGACACCTCGCTGCTGCTGCGCGCCGGCTCGCTGGCCGCGCCCATGGACATCATCGAGGAGTACACCATCGGCCCGAGCCTGGGCGCCGACAACATCGAGCGCGGCATCCACAGCGTGGTGTGGGGCTTCGTGGCGATCTCGGTCTTCATGTGCATCTACTACGCGCTGTTCGGCGTGATCTCGTCCATCGCGCTGTCGGTGAACGTGCTGATGCTGCTGGCCATCCTGTCGATGCTGCAGGCCACCCTGACCCTGCCCGGCATCGCCGCCATGGCGCTGGCGCTGGGCGTGGCCATCGACTCCAACGTGCTGATCAACGAGCGCATCCGCGAGGAACTGCGCGCCGGCGTGTCGCCGCAGGCGGCCATCCACGCGGGCTACGAGCGCGCCTGGGCGACGATTCTCGACTCGAACGTGACCACGCTGATCGCAGGTCTCGCGCTGCTGGCCTTCGGCTCCGGCCCGGTGCGCGGCTTCGCCGTGGTGCACTGCATCGGCATCCTGACCAGCATGTTCTCGGCCGTGTTCTTCTCGCGCGGCCTGGTCAACCTCTGGTATGGCCGCAAGAAGAAGCTCAAGAGCGTGTCCATCGGACAGGTGTGGAAGCCCGAACCCGACAGCACCACGTCCGCCGTGGTCAAGTCCAACTGAAGGAGAGGGACCATGGAATTCTTCCGCATCCGAAAAGACATCCCGTTCATGAAGTACGCGTTGGTTCTCAACGCGATCTCCTTCATCACTTTCGCGCTGGCCGTGTTCTTCCTGATCACGCGGGGCCTGCACCTGTCGGTGGAGTTCACCGGCGGCACGGTCATGGAAGTGGCCTACACCCAGAGCGCCGACATCGGCAAGGTGCGCAGCACCGTGTCCGGGCTGGGCTATTCCGACGTGACCGTGCAGAACTTCGGCACGGCGCGCGACGTGATGATCCGCCTGCCGGTGCAAAAGGGCGTGACCTCGGCGCAGCAAAGCGAGCAGGTCCTGGGCGCCCTCAAGGCGGCCGACCCCGACGTCACGCTGCGCCGCACCGAGTTCGTGGGCCCGCAGGTGGGCGAGGAACTGGTGCATGGCGGCCTCATGGCGCTGGGCATGGTGGTGATCGGCATCGTGATCTACCTGGCATTCCGCTTCGAGTGGAAGTTCGGCGTGGCGGCGGTGATCGCCAACCTGCACGACGTGGTGATCATCCTGGGCTTCTTCGCGTTCTTCCAGTGGGAGTTCTCGCTGGCGGTGCTGGCGGGGGTGCTGGCCGTGCTGGGCTACTCGGTGAACGAGTCGGTCGTGATCTTCGACCGGATCCGCGAGGCCTTCCGCAAGTACCGCAAGATGAGCACGCACGAGGTCATCGACCACGCGATCACCAGCACCATGAGCCGCACGATCATCACCCATGCCTCCACGGAGGCCGTGGTGCTGTCGATGTTCTTCTTCGGCGGCCCCAGCCTGCACTACTTCGCGCTGGCGCTGACCATCGGGATTCTGTTCGGCATCTATTCGTCGGTGTTCGTGGCCGCCGCCATCGCCATGTGGCTGGGTGTGAAGCGCGAAGACCTGGTGAAGGCGCCGCCCAAGAAGGACGGCGACCCGAACGATCCGAACGCCGGCGCAGCGGTCTGACCGCGACGCCCCGGGGCGCCCCATAATCGACGGCGTATGGAAGAACTCCGCCCCCCCACCGCGCCCCGGCGCCTGGCCCGCCTGGCCCGGCAGCGGTTCGTGGAGGGCCTGGTGGCGGGGCTGCCCGGCCTCGACAACGAACTGCAGGATTTCCTGACCCAGCTCATGGGCCTGACGGCCACGCAGCGCGAGATGCAGACGCGCCGCGACCTGTGGATGCGCTACCAGCAGCGCCACCAGGCCTGGGTCAGCGGCTGCGCCCGCGCCCTGTCCGAGGCCCTGCTGCCGCTGGTCAGCACCAGCCGGGGGGCGCTGCCCGCCGGGGGCGGGTTCGAACTGCTCAGCGACGACGTCGTCGAGAACCAGATCATCGCCTCGCGCATGGCGCTCACGGTGATGGAGCACACGGGCAACGCCTTCGACACCCTGCGGCAGTTCATTCAGCACCTGGAAGGCCAGGAACTGGACGGCCGCGACATCCTCCGCCCTGAAACGGTCTGCCTGCTGTTCGTCGACCAGTGGGTGGAGGCCGGCATGGAGCGGGGCGACCTGCAGACCGCCATCGATCCCCTGCAGCGCCAGCTGGGCGACCTGGTCTTGCGCCAGTACCAGTCCGTCAACGCGTTCTGCACCGAGCAGGGCGTGAAGCCCGACAACGACCTGCGCTCCAAGGTGCGCCGCACGGCGGGGGGCTCGTCCTCCCCCGCGGGCCTGGCGTCGCAGGCCCTGCAGCAATCGGCCCAGGCCTTCGCCCGGGAATCCGCCCAGGCGAGCATGCACGGCATGCCGTCCCAGGGCGGCGTGCCGCCAGGGCGCATGGGCGTGCAGGGAACGGCCTTCGGTGCCGGCATGCAGGCGTTCATGACGCCGCTGGCCCGCGCCCGCCAGCGTGCGCAGGGCGTGATGGGCCAATTGCGCCGCCTGCTGGTACAGCCTGCCACGGGCTTTGACATGGTGAACGCGCCGCCGGCCTCCGCCGCGCTGGCGCAGGCCCTGTCGGCCCACCGGGCGCAGGCGCAGACATACTACAGCGGCGTGGCCACGCTGGTCGAGGACTACAGCCCGGCCGCCGTGGTGCAGCTGGTGGGCGCGGTGCGCGAGCGCTCGACCGAACTGAAGGCCAAGGCCTCCACCCCCGGCGAAAAAAGCCATCATCGAGGTGGTGGCGCTGATGTTCCAGAGCATCCTGAGCGAAGACCGCATTCCGCCGGCCGTGCGCGTGTGGTTCGCGCGGCTGCAGGTGCCGGTGCTGCGCGTGGCGCTGGCCGAGCCCGAATTCTTCAGCGACGTCGCCCACCCGGCACGCCGCCTGATCGACCGCCTGGGCGGCGTGGTGATGGGGTTCGACGCCACCGCCATCAACGGCAGCGCGCTGGAAGGCGAGATCCGCCGCGTGGTGCAGGTGATCGAGCAGTACCCCGAAACCGGGCAGCGCGTCTTCCAGCTCGTCTATGACGAATTCGAGAAATTCCTGGCCAAGTTCCTCACCGCCAAGCAGGCCACCTCCAAGCTCGTCAGCGTGGCGCAGCAGGTCGAGCAGCGCGAGACGCTGGCCATCCAGTACACGATCGAGCTGCGCACCATGCTGCGGGACATGCCGGTGCGCGAGGAGATCCGCGATTTCCTCTTCAGACCTGGGCCGAGGTGCTGGCCATGTCGGCGGTGCGCGACGGCGCGCAGCACCCGGACACCGTGGCACTCAAGCGCACGGCGGCCGATCTGGTCTGGGCCGCCAGCGCCAAGCCCCACCGGGCGGACCGCGCCAAGGTCATCCAGAGCCTGCCGCCGCTGCTGCAGCACCTGCGCCAGGGCCTGGCGCTGCTCGGCGTGAACGGGCCGGAGCAGGATGCGCAGGTGAAGGTGCTGACCGACACGCTGGCCGATGCCTTCCTGTCCAAGACGGCGTCCATCCCGCAGGCGCACATCGATGCCATGGCGCGCCGCCTGGCCAATCTGGAGGACTACATCAGCGATGCGACGCTGGGCGAAATGCCGCTCAACGCCGACAACATCGAGCTGATGCTGGGCATCGATGCCTCGTCCATCCACGTGATCGCCGACAACGGCGCGCCCGTGGAGCCGGGCATGGTGGCCTGGGCGCAGGAGCTGCAGCCCGGGGCCTGGTTCACGCTGGACCACAACGGCGCGTCGGCGCAGGTGCAGTACGTGTGGCAAAGCCAGCGCAAGCAGCTGCACCTGTTCGCCGCGCCCGATGGCAGCAGCTACCTGCTGCAGCTCAAGCGCCTGGGCGCCTACCTGCAGTCCGGCCTGCTGGTGGCGCAGGAAGAGGAAGCGCTCACGATGCGGGCCACGCGCGACGCGCTGGCCAAGATCGACGCCAACCCGGAACGGTTGCTGGACTGAGCCGGCCGGCCTCGCGGGCCCAGGATCGGCGCGGGCCCGGAATCAGCGCCATCAATCGCCGTCGTCGTCCCCGCTGCCGTCGCCCCGCACCACGCGGCGCACGATGTCGCCGGCAAAGCCCCGCGCGGCCATGAAGCGCATCTGGCGCGCGCGCTCCTGCGGCGTCTCGCCCGG
>NZ_BAAJYR010000134.1:0-9778 GCF_057546605.1 Acidovorax sp. KPB24-03
GCGCGGGCGGCTTCCACCGCCGCGTTCAGCGCCAGGATGTTGGTCTGGAAGGCGATGCCGTCGATCACGCCGATGATCTCGTTGATCTTGCGCGAGCTGGCGCTGATGGAGCGCATGGTCTCCACCACCTGGTTGACCACCTGGCCGCCCTGCACGGCGGTCTGGGCGGTGCTGGAGACGTACTGCGCGGCCTGGCGGGCGTTGTCGGCGTTCTGGCGCACGGTGGCGGTCAGCTCTTCCATGCTGGAGGCGGTCTGCTGCAGCGAAGAGGCCTGCTGCTCGGTGCGGCGCGACAGGTCGCCGTTGCCCTGGGCGATCTCGCTGGCCGCATGGTCGATGGTGCTGGTGGCCTGCTGGATGCGGTGCAGGATGCTGGCGAGCCGGTCGCGCATGAAGCCGATGGCGTACATCAGGCTTTGTTCGTCGCGGGCGCGCAGCGGGATCTCCGCCTGCAGGTCGCCGTCGGCCATGCGCATCGCGGCGCCGGCGGCGGCGCGCGGCTCGCCGCCCACGGAGCGTTCGATGTCGCGCACCACCAGCCCGGTGAGGGCCGAGATCACCAGCCCCAGCAGGGCCAGCAAGCCGATCGCGCGGTACAGCGAGGCGCGGTAGGCCTGTTCGATGTCATCGACGTAGTCGCCGGCCACCAGGTCCCAGTTCCAGGGCTTGAAGCGCACCACGTAACCGATCTTGGGGCTGGGGGCGTCGCTGCCCGGGCGCGGCCACCAGTATTCGAGGAACCCGCGGCCCTGCGCGCCGGCGGCGGCGATGTTCACGTAGAGCAGGTTGCCTTTGGCATCCTTGAAGGCGATCATGTTCTTGCCGTTCAGCTCGGGCTTGATGGGGTGCATCGCCATGATCGAGTCGGAGCCGATCACGGTGACGTAGCCGTCCTTGCCGTAGCGCTGGGAGGCGATGCGTGCCAGGGCGGCGCTGCGGGCTTCCTCCTGGCTCATCTTGCCGGCCTGGGCCTGCTTTTCGTAATCGCTGGCCACGGTCAGCGCCATGTCGGTGATGTCGGAGAGGGCCGATTGCCGGGCCTGGTACTGGATCTGCCGGGTCTGCCACGCGTTCACGAAGGTCAGTGCCAGCAGCCCCAGCAACGCGAGGACCAGCGGGAGCCAGAGCTTTTGCCGCAAGGTCAGTTTTTTCATGGAAGGGGTCCTTTCAGGAGGGCGTACGGAAGGCATTGGGATGGGTCGCAGTATGGCCGTGAACACCCCTCGTCTGGCAGTCGGGCTACCCCTTTCTGTCAGGTGTTCGCAACGGTTGGATACATATGCAAGTTACGTGCTCGATCCGCACCCCGCGGCCTGCCGCCCGGTGAAAACGGGTTCCCTTTTTGCCCTTTTCCGCACCGCGCAATGGTGGCTCAGTGGATGGGCGCGGCCTCGGGGCTCAGTTCCCGGCCCAGCGTTTCGGGTAGGGCGAGCGCCGCCACGATCACCAGCCCGTAGCAGATGGCGGTGATCCAGCCGATCGTCTGGCCCAGCGGCAGCGTGTTGCTCAGCGTGCCGACCAGCGCCGGGCAGATGGCGCCGATGGCGCGGCCGAAGTTGTAGCAGAACCCCTGGCCCGAGCCCCGCACGTCGCTGGGGAACAGTTCTGACAAAAATGCGCCCATTCCGGAAAAGATGCCTGACAAAAAGAACCCCAGCGGAAAGCCCAGCACCAGCATCCACCCGTCCGTGATCGGGATCTGCGTGTACGCCAGCACCAGCGCCATGCCCATCGCCGCGAACAGGATGAAGCAGCGGCGCCGGCCGATCACGTCCGACAGCCACGCGCTGGTGAGGTAGCCCACGAACGAGCCGGCGATGAGCACCAGCAGGTAGGTGCTGGTGCCCAGCACGGACAGGTGCCGCTCGGTCTTGAGGAAGGTCGGCAGCCAGGTGGTGACCGAGTAGTAGGCGCCCTGCATGCCGGTGGCCAGCAGGCTGGCCAGCACCGTGGTGCGCAGCAGCGAGGGGTGGAAGATGCGCAGGAAGCTGCCCTGCGTGCCGGCGGCGCGGGCACGGGCCTGGGCCGCCAGGTACACCGGCGGCTCCTGGATGTTGCGGCGGATGTAGATGATGAGCACGGCGGGCACGATGCCGATCCAGAACAGCACCTTCCAGGCGATCTCCGGCGGCAGCACCGAATAGACGCCCCAGAACGCCAGCGCCGAAGCGGCCCAGCCCACGGCCCAGCTGCTTTGCACCAGCCCGGCCGCCTTGCCGCGGTGCTTGGCCGAGATGGTTTCCGCGATCAGCACCGAGCCCACCGCCCATTCCCCGCCGAAGCCGAAGCCCTGCATGGCGCGGGTGAAGAACAGCTGGCCGAACGATTCGGTGAAGCCGCTCAGGAAGGTGAACAGCGTGAACCACAGCACCGTCCACTGCAGCACCCGCACGCGGCCGTAGCGGTCGGCCAGCACGCCCGCGGCCCAGCCTCCGATGGCGGAGGTGAGCAGCGCGCCGGTGGCGATGTAGCCGGCTTCCGCCTTGGACATGTTCCACGCGGCCAGCAGCGTGGGGATGAGGAAGGTGTAGATCATGTAGTCGAAGCCATCGACGCCATAGCCTGCGAAGGTGGCGGCCAGGGTGCGCCGCTCGGTGGGGGAGGTGTGCCGGAGCCACATGGTGCGAAGTCTTTCTTGGAAGGGGGGGGCAGGAAGGGCGGCGTCAGGCGGTCACCAGATCGCGGTTGAGCAGATCGGTGACCAGCATGTGCCCCGGCGCGTGGGTGATGCAGAAGGCGGGGCGGGCCGCCGCGATGGCGGCCTGGGGCGTCACGCCGCAGGCCCAGAACACCGGCAGCTCATGCGGCTGCACGGCCACGGCGTCTCCGTAGTCGGGCCGGGACAGATCGTGGATGCCGATGAGCGCCGGGTCGCCCAGGTGCACGGGGGCGCCGTGCACCTGCGGCATGCGCGAGGTGATCTGGATGGCGCGGATCGCGTCCGCGGCGGCCATGGGGCGCATGGAAACGACCAGCGGCCCGCGGAACGCGCCGCTGGGCTCGGTGGCGCGGTCGGTGCGGTACATGGACACGTTGCGGCCCTGGTCCACATGCCGCAGGCGAATGCCATCGGCCAGCAGCGCATGCTCGAACGAGAACGAGCAGCCGATGGCGAAGGTCACGAGGTCGTCGCGCCAGTGCTGGAAGAGGTCGGTGGGCGTGTCCACCTGCACGCCGTCGCGCCACACGGCATAGCGGGGCAGGTCGGTGCGGATGTCGATGTCCGCGCCCAGCGCGGGCAAGGCGGGTGAGCCGGGCTCGCTGACTGCCAGCACCGGGCAGGCGCGCGGGTTGCGCTCGCAGTAGCGTTGGAACTCGCTGGCCAGCGCGTGGGGCAGGATGGCCAGGTTGACCTGCACGTAGTCGCTGGCCAGGCCGCTCGTGTGGTCGGACAGGTGCCCGGCGCGGGCGGCCGCGCGCACGTCTCGGGCGGTGGACCGGGCGGTCAGCCCGGCGGCGGCGCCGGGTGAAAGAACAGGGGATGGCATCGTCGTGAAAGCCCTGGAATGCGGGCCTGCGGTGGTGGCAATGCCGCGAATTCTGAAAGCCGCACGGCGGCGAATCCAACGCAAAATTTTGCGTTCACGTCATCGAAAAAATCGATGGTGACCACTGAATTTTCAATATTGCGAAAAGCATGCCAATGCCATCCGGGCTTTCCCGGGGGGCGCGTGCACTGCGACGGTGCGGTCAGCGCGGCGTGCGCTTTTTTCGGGCAGTCTGGGTCTGGGCCACGTACGCCTGGGCCGATTCCAGCACCGATTCGGTGATTCCCGAGCCAGGGTCTTCGCGGTAGCTGGCGTGGATGGGCAGGGCGGTGAGCGCGCACGAGGCCCGCAAGATGTGCAGCGGCATGCGGTGCGACAGCCGCTGCGTCACGGCGCGCGGCAGCACCGCGATGCCGAATCCCGCTTCCACGAGCTGCAGCATGGCCGAAATCGACGAGATGGCGTGCATGCGCGGCACGGCCACGCCCGATTCCTGGAACAGCTGCAGCAGGCTCTGGTGCGGGTGCGAGCCCTTTTGGAAGGTGATGAGGTCGTGCTGCGCCAGCCGCTGCAGGTCGTACCGCCCCGCGGAGTGCAGAGTGCGGTGCCCGACGAACACCAGCTCCAGCGGCGGCATGGTCCGCGTGCGCACCGCGGTGTCGGTGGCGGGCAGGGAGGTGAACACCAGGTCCTGCGCCCCGCGCCGCACCTGGTCCACCAGCACGGGCGAGGTTTCCACGGTCAGCTCCAGCTCGAAGTCGGGGCGGGTCTTGCGCATCTCCTGCAGCCAGCCGGTGAGCCAGCTGTGCACGACCGATTCGATGGCCCCGATGCGCAGCGCCACCGGCGCGTGCGGGCTGGTGCCCAGTTCTTCCTTCACCTGCCGCTGCAGCTCCAGAAGGCGAACGGCCAGCAGCTGAAAGCGCTGCCCCGCGGCGGTGAGGCGGAACAGGCGCTCGCGCCGGTCCAGCAGGATCACGCCCAGTTCCTCTTCCAGCGCGGCGATGCGGCTGGACAGGGCGGACTGCGTGATGTGCAGCTTTTCGGCCGCCCGCGTGATGCTCTTGAGCGAGGCGGCCCAGTGGAAGGCTTCGACAAACCGCAGGTTCATGGGCGCGATTGTCGCCGCGCGGCGGGGGTCAGCCTGCGGCGGCCACGCCCCGGCAGGTGGCGAACATGTCCTTCGATGCCTCGTAAACGCTGGTCTGCACGTCCATCAGCCCGAGGATGGAGTGAAAGTAGTTGTCGTGCGACAGGCGCCGCTCGCCCAGGTCCTTTTGCAGGCAGGCGGTGGCCGTGCGGGTGCGCGACTGCATGGCGGGCGACAGCCAGGTGATCCACGGCACATGCTTTTGCACATCGGGCGCGATGGCGTAGGGCATGCCGTGCAGGTAGATGTTGTTCTCGCCCAGCGACTCGCCGTGGTCGGCCACGTACATCATCGCGGTCTGCGCGGTGCCCGACTGCGCGGCCAGCCACTGGATGGTGGCATTGAGGAAATGGTCGGTGGACACGATGCTGTTGTCGTACGCGTTGACCACTTCCTGGCGCTGGCATTCCTGCAGCGCCGAGGTCCGGCATTCGGGCTGGAAGGGCTTTTGCGAAGGCAGCGACCGCTTGAAATACGCCGGGCCGTGGCTGCCCATCTGGTGCAGCACCACCACGGTCCCGCGCGCCCGCTGATCGGCCGGCAGCGCCGCGATGCGGGCGTCCAGGCCCTTGAGCATCACGTCGTCCAGGCATTCCTTGCCGTCCGCGCACCAATGGGGGTCGTCGGGCTTGGCCGAGGTGCTGGCCTCGGCCACGCGGTCGCACACGCCCTTGCAGCCCGACTGGTTGTCCACCCACAGCACGGCCAGGCCGGCATGCTGCAGCACGTCCAGCAGCCCCTCGGAGCGGATGTGGCTGGCCTCGTAGGCGGTGCGCCCCAGGTTGGAGAACATGCAGGGCACGGAGGCCGCCGTGCTGGTGCCGCAGGACCAGGCGTTGCGGGCACTGGCGAGGTCGTTGCGCGCGGACAGCTCGGGCGTCGTCGGGCGGCCGTAGCCGTTGAGACCGAAGTTGCCGCTGCGCCCGGTCTCGCCCAGCACCAGCACCAGCAGCGGTGGTTTGCCCTGGCCGGCATAGGACGCCCCCAGCCTGGCATCGCGCCCCAGTGGCATCAGCGGGCCGGCATCCCGGCGCAGGGGGCGCGCAGCGGCATTGCCCACGGCATAGATGCTGTTCAGGGGGTTGATCAGGTAGCGCAGCTGCGTGTGGTTGCGCATGGCGGAGGAAAAATCCTGGAACACCAGGAAGACCGAGCCGGCGGCCAGTGCGATCGAGCCCAGCAGCAGCAGGCCGTGGAACGCGATCTGCCGGGCAACGCCGAGCGGTTTCACACGGGTGCGCGCCAGCCACCACAGGGGCGGCCCTGCCAGCGCCACGATCGTGAGCGGCAGGCGCCAGTCGAGCAGGTCGGCCGCCTCGCGCGGATCGGTCTGCAGGACGTTGGTGATCATGCCGGTGTCGATCACGATGCCGTAGGCCGTCATGAAGTAAGAACCAAGAGCGGCCAGCAAGATACCCACGGCCAGCATGGGCTTGAGAAGGCGGCCCCACGCGAGAAAGCCGATGACCGCGGCATTGGCGGCGGCCACTGCCAAGACGAATGCCATCAGGAACGCCCAGCCGCGCAGGCTGTGGGCATTGGGCAATTGCAGAAGAGCCCGCCACAAAGGCACGTTGCAGGCCGTGGCCAGCCAGAGGCTGATGATGGTGATGATCCAAGCCGGATGCAGGGCGTTGCGGAGGTCCAGCCCCGCATATCCCAACGCTCCCTTGCTCGTCTTTGTAATAAGCCGCAACTGCGGCTGCAGAATGTGAGCCATGGCGCATTCTTGAGCGCCAGCCTTAAGTGCAAATTAAGGGCTTACCCGTGGCGTTACAAAACGGGTAGGTGGGCCCGCCGGCCTATGCCAACTGCCCGGCGTGGTGCGCCAGATGGTCCTCGATGAAGGTCTGGATGAAGTAGTACCCGTGGTCGTACCCCTCGTGGCGGCGCAGGGTGAGCGGCTGCCCGATGGCCTGGCATGCGGCTTCGAAGCGCTCGGGGTAAAGCTGCTCGGCGAGGAATTTGTCGCCCAGCCCCTGGTCGATCAGGATGCCGGCCGGGTAGGGGGCCAGCGGCTGGTTTTCCATGAGCACCGTGGCGTCATGCTCGCCCCACGCTGTGCGGTCCGCGCCCAGATAGCCGGTGAACGCCCGCTCTCCCCAGGGGCACTGCGTGGGCGCGCAGATCGGCGCCAGGGCCGAGAGCGACCGGAAGCGGCCGGGATGGCGCAGCGCCAGCGTCAGCGCGCCATGGCCGCCCATGGAGTGGCCGAAGACGCCCAGGCGGTCCAGGTCGATCGGCAGGTGCCGGCCCAGCAGGGGCAGCAGTTCCTGCATCAGGTAGCTTTCCATGCGCCAGTGCGTGCGCCAGGGCGCCTGGGTCGCATCGAGGTAGAAGCCCGCGCCGATGCCGAAATCCCAACGGGCCGTGGCGTCCGGCAAGGACTCCACCGCGCCGCCGCGGGGGCTGGTGTCGGGCGCGATCAGTGCCAGGCCCAGCTCCGAGGCCCGGCGTTGCGCGCCGGCCTTGACCATGAAGGTCTCTTCGTTGCACGTCAGCCCCGCCAGGTACAGCACCGCGGGCACCGGGCCGTGGGCGGCCTGCGGCGGCAGGTACACCGAGAACTTCATCGGCAGGCCGATCTCGGTGGAGTCATGTTGGTAAAAGCGCTGGGTGCCGCCGAAGCTGCGGTGTTCCGACAGGGTCTGGAGGGGATGGGTCATGGCGTGGGAAGTGAAGAAGAAGGCGTGGCACGGACCAGTTCGAGCACCGCATCGGCAAAGGCCTCGGGGGCCTCCTGCGGCAGGTTGTGGCCGGCGCCGGGCACCCAGCGGTGCGTGCGCAGGCCGCTGAACTTCGCGGCATGGGCCGAGGCATCGGCCGGCGGGCGAACCCCGTCGTCCACGCCGTCGAAGGTGATGGCCGGCACGCGGATGGCCGGCTGCGCCGCCAGGCGCGATTCGATCCCGGCGTACGCCGGATCGCCCGTGACCAGGCCGAAGCGGTGGCGGTACGAGTGGATCACCACGTCCACGAAGTCGGGGTTGTCGAACGCGGCGGCGCTGCGCTCGAAGGTGGCCTCGTCGAACTTCCAGGTCGGCGACCACGACTGCCACAGCAGGCGGGTGAGGGCCCGCCGGTCGTTCGCCAGGCCGGCCGCGCCCCGTGCGCTGTGAAAGTAGTACTGGTACCACAGGCGCTGTTCGTTGGCCGGCGTGTCGGGCGCCATGGCCCGGCCGATGTCCTGGATGTTGTAGCTGTTGAGCGAAACCAGCCCCGCGCACCGCTCGGGCCACAGCGCCGCGACCACGCAGGCCGCGCGCCCGCCCCAGTCGTAGCCGGCGAGCACCGCGCGCTCGATCGCCAGCGCATCGAGCAGCGCCAGCAGGTCCGCGCCCAATGCCGCCTGCTCGCCCGAGCGCGGCGTGGCCGCGCTCAGGAACCGCGTGGGGCCGTAGCCCCGCAGGAACGGCACCACCACCCGGCATCCCTGCGCAGCCAGCCGCGGCGCGACCTCGGCATAGGCATGGATGTCGTAGGGAAAGCCGTGCAGCAGCACGACGGGCGGCCCCCCGGCGGGGCCGGCCTCGAAATACGCGACGTCGAGCACGCCGGCCTCGATCCGGCGCAGGGGTTCCATGCGTTCCATGGCGGGCACCATCGGGGTCTGCCGCGGGGCGGTCAGTAGATGACCACGCCGCGGATCGACTCGCCGCGCTTCATCAGGTCGAACCCGTGGTTGATGTCGGCCAGGGGCATGGTGTGGGTGATCAGGCTGTCGATGTCGATCTTGCCCTCCATGTACCAGTCCACGATCTTGGGCACGTCGGTGCGGCCCCGGGCGCCGCCGAAGGCCGAGCCTTCCCACTTGCGGCCCGTCACGAGCTGGAAGGGGCGCGTGCTGATCTCGGCGCCGGCCTCGGCCACGCCGATGATGATGCTGCGGCCCCAGCCCTTGTGCGTGCACTCCAGCGCCTGGCGCATCACCTTGGTGTTGCCGATGCATTCGAAGGAATAATCCGCGCCGCCGTCGGTCAGCTGCACGATGGCGTCCACCACGTTCTCGACCTCATTCGGGTTGATGAAGTGCGTCATGCCGAACTGGCGCGCCATCTCCTGGCGGGCGGGGTTGATGTCCACGCCGATGATCTTGTCCGCGCCCACCATCTTGGCGCCCTGGATCACGTTCAGGCCGATGCCGCCCAGGCCGAACACCACCACGTTCGCGCCGGCCTCCACCTTGGCAGTGAACAGCACCGCGCCGATGCCGGTGGTCACGCCGCAGCCGATGTAGCAGACCTTGTCGAACGGGGCGTCCTCGCGGATCTTGGCCAGCGAGATCTCGGGGGCCACGGTGTAGTTGCTGAACGTGCTCGTGCCCATGTAGTGGAAGATGGGCTGGCCGTCGATGCTGAAGCGGCTGGTGGCGTCCGGCATCAGGCCCTTGCCCTGCGTGCCGCGGATCAACTGGCACAGGTTGGTCTTGCGCGACAGGCAGAACTTGCATTGGCGGCATTCGGGCGTGTACAGCGGGATCACGTGGTCGCCCTTCTTGAGCGTGGTCACGCCCGGCCCCACGTCCACCACGATGCCGGCGCCTTCGTGGCCCAGGATGGCGGGAAAGATCCCTTCCGGGTCGGCGCCGGAGAGGGTGTAGTAGTCGGTATGGCAAATGCCAGTGGCCTTGATTTCGACCAGCACCTCGCCGAATTTCGGGCCCTGCAGGTCCACGGTTTCGATGGTGAGGGGTTCTCCGGCCTTCCAGGCGACGGCGGCTTGGGTTTTCATGGGATGGGGCTCCTGTCAGTGGATGGTTCGGTGGCTCGCAAAGGGGGGCACGGCGGCGTCTTATGCCGGCGGGCGCGGCGCCTCGGGCGGCTGCAGCAGTCTTTCTAGCAGATGCGGCAGGTCCGGCCGCCTTGCATGGCCGGATCGGCCGGCGACAATCGCTGCGCCAATCCGGCCCGGGCGGCGCCCGGACGGTCCTGCATGCCGGTGCCGCGAGCGTAAAAGCGTTTGGCCCGCTCCGCCGCGCGCCGCGCGGGCCCCGGCCGTGTTTTGGCCGCCGTGCCGGGCATCTTGGCCGCTGGAACGGGTCGTGCCGCCCGCCGTTTTTTTGATTTCTTGGTTTCTGCCCGTCATTGTCCACTCCCTACACCGTCGATATCGTCGTCTACCCCGGCTTCAAGGCCCTGGA
>NZ_BAAJYR010000135.1:0-9757 GCF_057546605.1 Acidovorax sp. KPB24-03
TCGCGAAAGATATCGCCCCCTCCGCCATCGACATGCGCCTGCCGCCCCGCCAGATCCGGAAACGCTTCGAAGATCGCAAAGCGTCTTTCCGAAAACCGAACGGCGAACCACGGACCCGTGGCGGGTTCGGCTTCGACGCAGGCCCGGATGTCGCGCAGCATCTGCACCACCGCCTCCTCCTGGCCGGGGCGGGCTTCGATCTCGATGAAGAAGGCCTTGCGGCCCTCAGCGCCTTGTTCTCCCAGCACCTGCACACCCCGGTGCGGTGTGCGGGCAGGTTCGGCGGCGGGCGGTTTTTCGTGCGGGGGCAACAGCGAAGTCATGGATGCCTTTCGGGGTTCGGTACAACGCAACGACTGTAGGGTCGCGCCCACTCCGTTGCGTGCCCGAAGATCAGCATTTCTTGCCTGATCGTCCAGGCCGGTTGTGCCGGGCCGGCCTTCCTGGCCAGAATGCGCCATGGCGGACGACGAATTGACGCAAGCGGTCTTGCGCTACACAGGCACCACGCACCAACGGACGGGCGGCATCACCGCCACGCCGGTGCACGGCCTGTACCTGGTCCGGCGCACTGCGCCGAGCGCGTTGGAGAACGCGGTGGAGCAGCCCCTGGTGTGCCTGGTGCTGCAGGGCCGCAAGCGGGTCGCCATGGGCAGCCGCACGGTGTCTTATGCGGCGGGCGACACGATGATCGTCACGGCCAACGTGCCCACGGCCAGCCGCATCAGCCAGGCCAGCATCGCCCAGCCCTATCTGGCCGTTGCACTGGAGCTGGACCCGGCGGTGATCACCGATCTGGTCCTGGGCTCGCGGGAGTGCGATGCGCCTCCCGCCGCGCCCGACGCGGCCGACACGGGCGATGAGGAGGATCTGCGCGATGCCGTGCGCCGGCTGGTGCGGCTGCTGGACCGGCCCGAATCGCTCGCGGTGCTCCAGGACGGCTTGGTCCGGGAGATCCACCATTGGCTGCTGCGGAGCCGCCAGGGCGCGGCGATTCGCCACCTGGGCTTGCCCGACAGCCACGCGCGCCGCATCGCGCGCGCGGTGGCGATCCTGCGGGCCGAGCCCGCGCGGCCGGTGCGTATCGAGCAACTGGCAGCGGTGGCCGGCATGGGCCGCTCGGCGTTCCATCGGCACTTTCGGGCCATCACTTCGCTGTCGCCGCTGCAGTTCCAGAAAGCACTGCGGTTGATGGAGGCGCGGCGGCTGATCCTGTCGCAGGGCAAGAGCATGAGCCAGGTCGCTTTCGAAGTGGGGTACGAGAGTGCCTCGCAGTTCAGCCGCGAATACGCCCGCATGCATGGTCAGCCTCCCACCAGGGACAAGCGGCAGGCATCCGGCCGGGTGGGCATGGTCCGCACTGCGGGTATCGCCAAGGGCTAGCTAGCCCATCGGCCTTGCAGGCGTTTGCTATCAAATATGTAGCGGAATGCCCTAGTGTTGATTGCGCTGGAGCCCGAAAAGGCAAAAAGCCCCGCCCGCTCGCCTGCACCGGCAGGCAAAGCAATGAGCTACCACCAGCGCTGAACCAGCAGATACCCCGCAACGCCAGCCCCCAGCCAGACCCCCAGAACCAGAAACACCCCTGCTCGGCTGCGAGGCTTCTTGCCTTCCGTGCGCATCCATTCTTCCGCCTGGCTTCGGCAGGAAGCCAGCACGGGCGCGGGCAGCAGCTTCACCGTGAGCCAGATCAGCGCCGGCAGCAAGAGGACGTCGTCCACATAGCCCAGGACGGGGATGAAGTCCGGAATCAGGTCGATCGGGCTGAGCGCATAGGCCACGACGAACATGCCCAGGGCTTTCGCGTGCCACGGCGTGGCGGGGCTCTTGCAGGCGAACCAGAGCGTGACGCCGTCTCGCTTGATGCGCCAGGCCCAGGCCTTCAGGGTTTCGTGGACGGACATGGTGCGGGCAGGGGTTGGGAGACCGATTTTGTGGCAGAACCCGCAGAGCGCCCGCGGCACGGCAAAGAGGGGCCAAGGCCCTGGCATCATCGCGCGCATGAATCGCCACTATCTGACCGCCGTCGCCGCCGTGGCGGCAGCGCTGCTGTTGCGCTACCTGCTCAATCCGGTGCTGGGGCAGCAGGGGCCGTACCTCATTTTGACGGTGCCGATCGTGGTGGCTGCGATCTATGGAGGGTTCGGCCCGGCACTGCTGGCCACGGTGCTGGGCACGTCGGTGGGCACGTACCTGTTCATCGAGCGCGGCGCTGGTTTGCGCGAGGTGCTGCAGCCAGAGAACGTGGCCCGGCTTCTGCTTTTCCTGGCGATCGGCCTGGGCATCGGTCTGATGGGCGGGCAACTGCGGCGCTCGCGCGTGGCGCTGGCGGAAAAGATGCAGCAGCTCAAAGCCAGCAACCGTGCCAAGGACAACGCCATGGCCATCCTCGGCCATGAGATCCGCAACCCGCTGTCCGCCATCCATTCCGCGCAGGCGGTGCTGCAGCGCTCGCCCGGCGATGAAAAACGGGTGCTGCGGGCCAGCGAGATGATTGGCCGCCAGGTGGCGCAACTCACGCGCATGGCGGACGACCTGCTCGACCTGTCCGGGCTGATGCGCGCAAGCCCGCCGCCGAAGGTGCCGGTGGATCTGCAGCAGGTGCTGCGACAGGCGCTCGAGCAGAGCGCGCCGCTGGTGGCCAAGAAGGGCCACCGGCTCGACGCCGATCTGGGCGATGCGCCCGTGGTGGTCACTGGCGATGCGCTGCGGCTGGTCCAGGTGTTCGCCAATCTGTTGACCAACGCCGCCAAGTACACCGATCCCGGTGGCGAGATCGTCCTGCAGGTGCAATGGCGCGGCGAGCGCCAGGTGGCGGTGGCGATCCGGGACAACGGCGTGGGCCTGCCTCCAGGCTCCGTGGCCGACTTGTTCGAGCCGTTCGTCCAGGCGCCGGGCGCCGCCTCGAATGCGGAAGGCGGGCTGGGCCTGGGACTGGCGATCGTGCGCAAGATCGTGCTGGCCCACGGGGGCGAGGTGGTGGCCGAGAGCCAGGGACTGGGCCTGGGCAGCGAGTTCACGGTGGTGCTCCCCCTGGCCCGCACGGGTGCCTGAAGGCGCCGCCGCCCGGCGCGGCAGCCCGCGCTGCACCAGGGTCAGGAGGCCGGTCGGATGCGTTCGAAGAGGCCTTCATAGCGCTCGACGAAACCGTTGGCGTCCACTGTCAGGAGGGCTTCGAATCCCCTGAAAAGGCCCAGGTCCACATAGCGCAGCTGCCTCGGTCCGAGCCGGTCGTACCGCTGCCGCGACCGCGTGACGGTCCACTCCAGTGCGTCGATGAAGGCGGTTTCCAGGCGGAGGCTTTTGCCGGTGGACAGCGGCGTGCGCAGGATCGGGAAGGTGTTGCAGAAAGGGGTCGCGGACAGGTCGGGTTCTTCGGCGCCGTCCAGATCGGTGCGCGGCTTGCCGTCGACGGTCCAGCCGCTGCCGTTGCGTTCGAGCGCCAACCGCCGGTGGCCGTTGGCGTTCCAGCGCTCGACCTCGACCGACTGCGTGCGCCAGTCGGGTGTGATCCGCCAGCGATGGGTGAGTTGGAAGCCGCCGCCCTCCAGGCCGATCACCGTGGACGATGCGGTGATGCCGTCGTGCGCGACGTGCAGCGCCAGCCGCTCCAGGCTGGCATTGGCCGTTCCGCGCCAGAACAAAACGGATGTGCCGGGTGTGGCGCAAGCGGGTGCGGGAGTGGGGTCGGAAGCAGGGGCGATGGGCATGGTGCGGGCTCCTTCAGGCGGCTGCACCAGCGAAGAAGCCGGGTCCGCGGTTTCGGTTCTGGTGCAGGATGGTGCGCAGATTCCATTAAGATGGAAACATATTCCACTTTACTGGACGAGGCGATGGTGGCATGAAAGGCAACAGGGCCGGCGGGCCGCTTTCGCAGGGCGTTCTGCCGATGCCGCCGGATTGTTCCAAAGCGCTGAAGTCCGCCCGCCGTTCGGCATGTTCCCCATGAATCACACCCCCATCCCCGAGGTTCGACTGATCGACTGCGACGAGGCCGCCCATGCGGGGGCAATTCTCGACATTCTGAACGAGGCCATCGCTCATTCGACGGCCCTCTACGACTATGCGGCACGCCCGCCATCGGCGATGTCTGCCTGGTTCGCCACGAAGCGCGCGAACGGCTTTCCCGTGGTGGGAGCGGTCGACGCGCAAGGCGCGTTGATGGGTTTTGCCTCGTGGGGCACTTTCAGGGCGTTTCCGGCCTACAAGTACACGGTGGAGCACAGCGTCTACGTACACAAGGACTGCCGTGGGCGCGGGTTGGGCGCGCTGCTGATGCGAACGCTGGTGGAGCGCGCCGGGGCGGCGGGCCTGCATGCGATGGTGGGCTGCATCGATGCGGCCAACGAGGGGAGCATCCGGCTGCACCGGCAATTGGGGTTCGTCCATACGGGCACGATGCCGCAGGTGGGGTTCAAGTTCGGCCGGTGGCTGGATGCGGCGTTCTACCAGCTCACGCTGGAGACGCCGCTCGATCCGGTGGACGGTTAGGCGGCGGACCGTTCGGTGCTGGTGAGAGGGCGCGCCGCGCCGCGCCGTCCTCAAGCCGCCGGGGCCGCGCGCGCTTCGCCGCAATCCGGGTATTGCCGCAGCCGCTCGATCAGCCATCGGCCCGCAGGCCCGGGCAGCGAGTCGCGCCGATAGACCGCTTTCATCTCCAGCATGGGATCGCCCTGCACGCCGGTCTCCACCTGGATGCGCACCAGCCGCCCGTCGCGCATGTCGTCTTCCACCATGGGCCGGGGCATGTGCCCCCAGCCGAGGCCGGCGCGCAGGAAGGCGTGCTTGGCGCCGATGTCCGCCAGGCGCCACACGGTGTCGCCCAGCACGCCGAAGTCGCGGCCGGCGGTGAGGGGCGAGCGGTCGGTGAGGACGAGCTGAACATGGCCTTTCAGCTGCTGGCGAGTCAGCCGGCCCGGCTGCTGGGCCAGCGGCGATCCCGGGGCCGTCACGGTGACCATGGGCACGCCCATGAGCGGCACCTGTTCGAACTCGGGCGGAATGACGGGCAGCGAACCCATCACGCCCACGCGGCAGCGCCCGTCCAGCACCCATTGGGCCGCGGCGCCGAGTGCCTCCACCTGCAGTTGCAGCGTGGTGCCGGGAAAGGCGAGGGCAAAGGCGCCGATGGCGTCGGTCAGCGCCGCCATGGGGAACATGACATCGACCACGACCGACAGTTCGGGCTCCAGGCCGGCGGCCATCGAGCGTGCCTCGGCCTTGAGCGTGTCGGCCGCGCGAACGATGTCGCGAGCGCGGCCGGCCAGGGCCTGACCCTCCGGGGTGAGGGCGGGCAGGCGCGCCGCCCTGGTGAACAGCGTGACGCCGAGTTGCGCCTCCAGCCCGGCGATGGCCTGGCTGACGACCGACTGCGCCCGGCCGACGCGGCGGCCGGCGGCCGAGAAGCTGCCGGTTTCCACCGCGGCGACGAAGATGCGCAGGTGGTCCAGGGAGACGCCATCGAGCATGGTGATGCCCTCAATCCATCGTTAAAGCAGATGGATCATATTCAATCAAATAGGCTTCGCAGATGGAGGGCGCGTCTCTACATTGGGTGGGCAGCGGCGCCACGGCAAACCGGATGTGGCACCGGCGCAGATTTGTCCAGCACTTCTTTTTCAGGAGCACCCCACCATGTCCGCCTTGCTTTCCCCCTCCGCCCAGCGAACCATCGTGCGGCGCACCCGTGGCCGTGGACACGGTCCCATCACCCGGCTGATGAGCCCTGGCGACCTGGGCCAGGTGCTCAAGCCTTTCGTGTTTCTGGATCTGTTCCAGGGCGAATCGTCGTTTGCCGGTGGCATGCCCATTCACCCGCACTCGGGGCTGGCCACCGTCACGGTGGTGACCGAGGGCGACTTTCGCTTCGACGACGCGGTCTCGGGCGAGGGGGAATTGGCCTACGGCGGCGTGGAGTGGATGCGCTCCGGGGGCGGCGTGTGGCATGGCAAGGAGCTTTCACCAGGGCAGTCGCCGCGCATCGCGGGTTTCCAGCTCTGGCTGGCCCTGCCGCCCGAACTGGAAAACGGCCCGGTGGATAGCCAGTACATCGAGGCCAAGGCCATGCCCGCCAGCGGCCCGGTCACGGTGATCCTAGGCGAATACGCCGGCCTTCGCAGCCCGGTGCGGGCACCGGAGGGCGTTCACTACCTGCTCGTCACGCTGCAGCCCGGCCAGGCGTGGACGTATGTGCCGCCCCAGGGGCACGATGCGGCCTGGCTGGCGGTCAGCCACGGCCAACTGGTCGGTCCCAACGCGGTGGCCACGGGCGAGATGGCGGTGTTTGGCGCATCCGGCACGATCGAGCTGCAGGCCTCGCAGGAGCGCAGCGCGGTGTTCGTGATCGGGTCCGCTGAGCCGCATCCGCATGATCTGGTAACGGGCACGTATTCGGTGCACACCAGCCGGGCGGCCCTGGCGAAGGGGGAGGCAGGCATTCAGGCACTGGCCGAGCGCATGGCACTGCGCCCTGCGGGGCCGCAGCGGCGCACGGCGGTGTTCAGCGGCTGACGGCATCGCGCCGCCGGGCGAGCACGGTGGGCACGGGCCCGTTCAGTTCGCGCCGCCCACGCGCTGCAGCGCTTCCAGGTGCAGCAGTTCGATGCGCCGGTAGCGCAGGCCGATCAGGCCTTCCTGCGCCAGGGCGTTGAGTTCTTTCGACAGGGTCTGCCGCGTCACGCCGAGCATCATGGCCAGCGCCTCCTGCGGCACGGCCACGCTGGGCCGCAAGGTGGCGGACTGGGTGGCGTCGCCGCGCGCCAGGGCCAGCAGGCGGTGCACCACGCGCACGCGCAGCCCGCGCAGGGTGGCGTCTTCCATCATGCTGTACAGGCCCCGCACCCGTGAGGCGAGCAGGGTGGCCATGGCGTTGGCGAACACGGGGTCGGCCATCTGCGCGGCGAAGGCGGCGGGCGGCACCACGAGCAGGTCCACCCCGGTGAGCGCGGTGGCGTCGTGCGTGCGCGGCGAGCCGTCGATGAGGGTGATCTCGCCAAACCAGTTGCCCGGCTCCAGCAGCACCAGGATGGCTTCGCGCCCGTCGTCGCGCAGCGTGGAGATCTTGAGGGTGCCGGCCAGCAGGCCGTAGAACCCGCTGCCGGCCGCGCCCACCGGGTCGCCCTGGCGAAAGGGCATGGCGCCACGCTGCAGGTGCACCAGTTCCGCCGTGCCCAGCAGGCCATTGCGCTGCGCGGCGGGCAGGGCCGCGAACCAGGGATTGCCTTCCAGGGTGCGGCGTTGGGCGGGTGACAGCGGGGGCGTGTGGGGCATGCAGGGCGATGTGCGGTCCGGCGCGGGCGGGTAAACCAAGGGGTCGAACTGTCAATTATTGGACAGTTGGCGGGGCAGGGCGCGCCTACAGTGGCCCGGTTCCCCACGGAGACAACACGATGCAGACCCCAAAAAAGGCGACCTTCGTGCGCATGCAGGACAGCACGCGCGAAGACTGGCAGACCATCGGCGGCGAGTTCATGCAGTTCTCGCGCGGCCTGGCGGACCGGGTGGCGGCGCACCTGCGCATTCTGGAAGGCGACTACGGCGGCTTTCCGGTGGACCGGTATACCCATTCGCTGCAGACCGCCACCCGCGCGCTGCGCGATGGCCAGGACGAGGAGTACGTGGTGTGCGCGCTGCTGCACGACATCGGCGACACGCTGGGCTCGTTCAACCACCCCGACATCGCGGCCGCCATCCTGCAGCCGTTCGTGAGCGAGGCCAACCACTGGATGGTCCAGCACCACGGCATCTTCCAGGGGCACTATTTCTTTCACCACATCGGGCTGGACCGCCACCTGCGCGACCAGTTCGCGGGACACCCGCACTACCAGCAGACAGCCGAGTTTTGCGAGCGCTACGACAACCCGGCGTTCGACCCGCACGCGGAGACGCTGCCGCTCGACACCTTCATGCCGATGCTGCGGCGCGTGCTGGCCCAGCCGCGCCAGAGCCTCTACAAGGCAGCGCTGCAGCCGCCGCAGCCGGCCGCCGCCTGACGGCTGCCGGCTGCCGCCGCCCTCTTTCCCATGCACCCACCCCAAGGAATGTTCATGAATGCGATCTCCCCGTCCGAAGTCCGGCAACTCGTGTCTGCCGAAGAGTGGCAGTTGCGCGTCGATCTGGCCGCCTGCTACCGCCTGGTGGCCCTGCACGGCTGGAGCGACCTGGTGTTCACCCACATCAGCGCGCGGGTGCCGGGGCCGGAGCACCACTTTCTCATCAACCCCTACGGCCTGATGTTCGACGAGATCACGGCGTCCAGCCTGGTCAAGGTGGATTCGCAATGCAACAAGGTGATCGACTCGCCCCATCCGGTGAACCCGGCGGGCTTCGTGATCCACAGCGCGGTGCATGCGGCGCGCGACGACATCCAATGCGTGCTGCACACCCACACCCGCGCCGGCATCGCCGTGAGCGCGCAAAAGGACGGCGTGCTGCCCATCAGCCAGCAGTCGACCTTCGTGCTGGCCTCGCTCGCTTACCACGACTACGAAGGCGTGGCGATCCGCGACGACGAGAAGACCCGCCTGCAGGCCGATCTGGGCCGTGCCAACTTCCTCATGCTGCGCAACCACGGCCTGCTCACCTGCGGCAAAACGGTGGCGGATGCGTTCCTGGCCATGTACACGTTCGAATCCACCTGCCAGATCCAGATCGCCGCGCAGTCGGGCGGCGGGGAGCTGACGCGGGTGCACCCGCAGATCGTGCAGGGGGTGGGCCATGCGATGAAGGTGCAGACGGGCGGCCTGGGCGGGCAGTTCGTCTGGCCCGCTCTGATCCGCAAGCTCGACCGCACCGACCCGGGCTACCGCGACTGAGCGCGGCGGCCCCGATGGACAGCACCCTCATCGTCACGCGCTTTCTGTTCGGCGCGCTGGCGCTCGTCATGTTCGGGCTTGGGCTCACCCTGCGGGTGGCCGACTTCCGGCGGCTGCTGCACAGCCCCAAGGCCGTGGGCATTGCGCTGGGCCTGCAGGTGATCGGCCTGCCGATCCTGTGCTACGCGATCATCCGCGCCTTCGGGTTGTCGCCGATGTTCGCCATCGGCCTGATGCTGCTGGCGGCCTCGCCGGGCGGCATCTCGGCCAACCTGTTTTCTCACTTGTTCGGCGGCAACGTGGCGATGAACATCTCGCTGACGGCGGTGAACACGCTGCTGTCGATCGTCACGCTGCCGATCATCGCCAACGCGGCCATCGCCCACTTCGCCCAGAGCGGGCAGGTGGTGCCGATCCAGACCGGCAAGCTCCTGGAGGTGATCGCCATCGTGCTGGTGCCGGTGGGGTTGGGCATGGCCGCGGCGGCCCGCTGGCCGGCCTTCGCGGCGCGCATGGAAAAGCCGGTGAAGGTCTTCAGCGCGCTGGTGCTGGCGGTGGTGTCCATCCTGTCGATTGCCAAGGAGTGGAGTTCGATCGCGAGCACCTTCGCCGAGATCGGGCCGGCGGTGCTGGTGTTCAATCTGGCGAGCCTGCTGTCCGGCTACTACCTGAGCCGCGCGGCCGGGCTGGACAAGCCGCTGGCCACCGCGGTGAGCTACGAGATCGGCATCCACAACTCGACGCTGGCCATCTTCATCGCCCTGAGCGTGCTGGGCAGCTACACGCTGGCGCTGCCCGCGGCCATCTACTCGGTGCTGATGTACATCACGGCGCCGCTGTTCGGCTGGCTGCTGCTTCGCCGTCCGGCGCCTGCGGTGCCGGCTCAGAATTAGCGCGCCTGCGGTGCCGGCTCAGAATTAGTGCGCCTGCGGTGCCGGCTCAGA
>NZ_BAAJYR010000136.1:0-9677 GCF_057546605.1 Acidovorax sp. KPB24-03
AGCGGCGGCGTGCGCGAATGCCAGGCCGCCTACGCCGTGGGGCGCCACCTGGCCGCCGGCATCGCCATCGGCCTGCTGCACGGCGACATCGCCCCGCCCGGCGCCGTGCCGGCGGCGGACCTGGGCGAGCTGCTGGGCGCGGTGGCCGCCTGCCTGCTGGACTGAAGGCGCCCGGGCAGGCGGTGAAGGGGGCGTTCGCAGCCTTTTCGAACCTTTCAGGCCGCACGCCGGGAGATTGATTGCCCTGTTAGCTATGAAAATAGTAGCAAATGCCCTGGCCGGCGAATCCGCAACCGTTTGTGTATCGTGCAGGCATGACGACCGCCACCTCCCCCCACGACGCCGCCCCGGCCGCCTCCGGCATCCACAGCTACGAGCCGCGCCAGGGCCACGGCCTGCCGCACGACCCCTTCAACGCCATCGTGGGGCCGCGCCCCATCGGCTGGATCGCCTCGCGCAGCGCGGCCGGCGTGCTCAACCTGGCGCCCTACAGCTTCTTCAACGCCTTCAACTACACGCCGCCCATCATCGGATTCGCCAGCATCGGCGCCAAGGACACGCTCGCCAACATCCAGGCCACGGGCGAGTTCGTCTGGAACCTGGCCACCCGCCCGCTGGCCGAGGCCATGAACCGGACCTGCGCCGCCGTGCCGCCCGAGGTGGACGAGTTCACGCTCGGCGGCCTCACCCCCGCGGCCTCGCGGATCGTGTCCGTGCCCCGGGTCGCCGAAAGCCCCGTGGCCATGGAATGCCGCCGCACGCAAATCGTGCAGTTGCAAGGCGCGGACGGCGAGAAGGTGCCCACCTGGCTGGTGCTGGGCGAGGTGGTGGCGGTGCACATCGACCGCGCGCTACTCAAGGACGGGGTGTACGACACGGCCCATGCCGGGCACATCCTGCGCGCGGGCGGCCCGGCGGACTATTTCACGGTGGGGCCGGAGCAGCTGTTCAAGATGCACCGGCCGCGCTGAGCGGGCCTGGGCGGGGCCGGCCAGCGGCTATGCTCCACCAACCCTTTTCCATTCCACTGCAGAGAACCGACACCATGAACCCCACCCGACTGATCGCCATCGTTTTGATCGTGGCCGGCGCCCTGGGCCTGGCCTACGGCGGCTTCAGCTACACGAAGGACACCACCGTGGTGAAGGTCGGTCCGCTGGAGATCTCGGCCAAGGAGAAGGAGACCGTCAACATCCCGCTGTGGGTGGGCATCGGCGCCATCGCCGTCGGCGGCCTGCTGCTGGTGCTGGGCGCGAAGAAGTGATGGGGATGCGCGGCCCGCAGCCGGCCCCTGCGCGGTGCGGGGCGGCTGCGATGGAACGGGACGGCCCGGCATGAGGGCCACCGCGCTGCGCCGCTTCGCCGTGCGCTGCTGGTTCGGCCTGCTGTGCATCGTCCTCGGCCTCGCGCCGGTGCTGCTGCTCTTGCTGTCGTGGCCGCTGCTGCGCCTGCTCGGCTGCGAAGGCAACGAGGGCTCGGGCATGCAATGCGCCGCGGCCCCCGGACTGTCGGACGCGGCGTATTCGGTGCTCATGATCGGTGCGTGGGGGTCGATGTTCACGCTGCCCTCGGCGCTGATGCTGTACCTGGCCGGGGTGGGAGTGCGCTGGCTGGCGCGCCCGCCGGCGCAGCGGTAAGGCCGGCGCGATACACCGCCGAAGACGTTCGCCTCCCGGGCATTCGCGGCCGGGGAGCGGTCAGCGCGTGAAGTCGGCCACCACCTTGCCGATGCGGGGGCCGGTGCGACTGCGTTCGATGGCCGCCGGAATGCCGTTGAAGCCCACGGTATCGCTCAGCTTCGAGATCAGCGAGCCTTGGGCAATTTCCTGCGCGAACTGCGCCAGGAGCACCGCGTCCGCCTGGTTGACGAACCACAGTCCGCGACGGCCGGCAGGGGTGCGTGCGGCGATGTCGGGCGCGGCCGCGCTGACGATGGCGCCGCCTTCGGCCAGCACGGCCCACGAGCGATCGAGCGCCTCGCCGCCAACGTAGTCCAGCACCAGGCCGATGCCCTGCGCCACCGACTCGAAACGCTCGCTTCGGTGGTCGATGGCGTGGTCCGCGCCCAGGCTTCGGACATGGTCGAGGTGCGCTGCGGAGGCCGTGGCGAAGACCTCGGCGCCGGCCCGCTTGGCGTACTGCACGGCATAGCCGCCCAAGCCGCCCGCAGCGCCGTGGATCAGGATGCGCTGGCCTGCCGCGATGGGCCCCGCCTGGTGCAGGCTCTGCCAGGCCGCGACGGCCGCCACGGGAATGCCGGCGGCCTGGACATCGTCCAGCCCCGCGGGCGTGTGCACCAGATTCGCCTCGGCCACCGGCACGAATTGCGCGTACGCGCCGAGCCGACCCAGCGGGCCCATGACGCGGTCGCCGACCCGAAAGCGCGAGGCCCCCGGCCCGACGGCCTCGACGGTGCCGGCCAATTCGATGCCGAGCACCGCGGGCAGGGGAATCGGGAACGCCTTCTGGACCAGGCCTTCGCGGACTTTCCAGTCGATGCCGTTCACGCCGGCCGCGCGAACCCGGACCAGCACCTGGCCGTCGCCGGCAGAGGGCTTCGGGATCTCGCCGATCTCGGCGGCCGACGCGCCGCCGTAGGCGCGGATCAGGACCGCGCGTTGGGTCGTCGTCATGGGAGGTTCTCCTGTCCAGGTGTCGATGGCGGGGCGCGCCGTTTCAGGCGGCTGCGCCGGCCAGGCCCGGGTAATCGGTGTAGCCCTTGGCACCACCGCCGTAGTAGGTGTTGTGGTCCGGTGCATTCATCGGGGCGTTGGTTTTCAGGCGCTCGACGAAGTCGGGGTTGGCCAGCACCATCTGTCCGTAGGCCTCCAGATCGGCCAGGCCCGACGCCAGGTCGGTGCCGATCTGCTCGCGTGCACGCCCCGGGCGGTTCACGATGAGCGTGCCGCGCCAGAGCTTGCGAATGTCCGCCACCAGGGCTTCGTCGCCCACGTGCATCACATGCACATAAGCCAGGCCCAGCCGGGAGAGTTCGGCGCTCAGGTAGCGGTACAGGGCCGGCCCTTCGACCCCCTCATCGATGCCCCCCAACTGGGCGCCGGGCGACAGGCGAATGGCGGTACGGTCCGCGCCGATTTCCTCGGCGATCGCGGTGGCCACTTCGATGGCGAAACGGGCGCGGTTCTCGATCGATCCGCCGTACTGGTCGGTGCGGGTGTTGGCGCTCGGGGCGAAGAACTGCTGGACCAGATAGCCATTCGCACCGTGGATTTCGACGCCGTCGGCACCCGCTTCGATCGCCCGCCGGGCGGCCCGGCGAAAGTCCGCCACGGTGTGTTGGATCTCCTCGGTGGTCAGCGCGCGCGGCTCGGGGATGGGCTGCATGCCCGTCATCGTGAACATCGGCGCGCCGGGTGCGATCGCCGAAGGCGCCACCGCCTGCCGGTGGTGGGGCGTGTTGTCGGGGTGCGACATGCGGCCCACGTGCATGAGCTGGATGAACAGCCGCGCGCCCTTGGCGTGCACGGCGGCAGTGATGGCCTGCCAGCCGGCCACATGGGCATCGGTGTAGATGCCGGGGGTGGTGAGATAGCCCTGGCCGTCGTCGGAAGGCTGCGCGCCTTCGGAGACGATCAGCCCGACATCGGCGCGCTGCGCGTAGTAGGTGGCCGCGAGGGCCGTGGGCGTGCCGTCGGGCGCGGCGCGGGAACGCGTCATGGGCGCCATCACGAGGCGGTTCGAGAGGGTGTAGCGGCCGACGGTGGCAGGGCTGAAAAGGGCGGTCATGGGTTTCTCCGGTTGCGACGCTGCATCTTCGATTAACCTACCCATGAGATAAAGATGGCTTGGTGGGAATGATTGATCCAATATTGACGCAATGGCCCTCGAATACCTGAACGACATGGCGCTTTTCGTGGAGGTGGTGAAAGCCAAGAGCTTTCGCGCGGCCGGCGATGCGACGGGCGTGCCCAACTCGACCTTGTCACGGCGGATCGGCGCGCTGGAGACATCGATCGGCCTGCGCCTGCTGCACCGCACGACCCGCAGGATCGAGCTGACCGAAGCGGGACAGATCTACTACGAGCGCTGCCGGCGCATCGTCGAGGAGGCGCGGATCGCGCACGAGCAGCTGGGCGACCTGCTGGCCCAGCCCAGCGGGGTGCTGCGCGCCTCGCTGCCGGTGGACTTTGCGACCATCTATGTGGCGCCGCTGATCGCGGAGTTCGCCCGCCGCTATCCGGGCATCGCCTTCGATCTGGACCTCAGCCCGCGCCGGGTGGACCTGGTGGCCGAGCCCTTCGATGTGGCCATCCGCATGGGCGAGCAACCGGACTCGACGCTGGTCGCGCGCCAGCTGGCCCGCCTGACCACCCACCTGTACGCATCGCCCCGGTACCTGCAGGCAGCGGGCGAGCCCGCAGACCCCGCCGCCCTGTCACAGCACGTGTGCATCGGCTCTCCGAAGCTCGGCCCATGGGTGCTGAACGCCAACGAGGGAGGGGCCACCGTGGAAGTCGCTATCGGCCAGCGCTTCAAGGTCAACAGCGTGGGGATGTGCCGCAGCCTGGCCGTGCTGGACCAGGGCATCGCGCTGCTGGCGGAAGGCGTCGTCGCGGACCACGTGGCCGAGGGGCGCCTGCGCCGCATCCTGCCCGGCTGGTACGGAACGCCCGTCCCGGTCTACGCCTTGACCGAAACGCGGCTACTGCCGGCGAAAACGCTCCGTTTCATCGAGTTCCTGCAGGAGCGCCTGGCCACCGGTGCGTGAAGCCGGCCGCAAGGTGCACGGCCCGGCCGCCCCGGCCGCCGCATTCGCGCCATTCAGCCCCCGGAAGGCCCCTGGTGGAACACCAGGTCCTGCACCGGCTGGCCGCCCACCAGGTGGCTTTCGATGATGCGGTCCATGTTGGCGGGCGTGACGTCGTAGTACCAGGTGCCGTCGGGCTGCACGCACATCACCGGCCCGCCCTTGCAGGCGGCGAAGCAGCTCACGCGGCTGCGCTTGACGCGCAGCTCGCCATCGTTCAGGCCCGCGGCCTTGAACTTGTCGCCCAGGCTGTCGAACAGGGCCTGCGCCTGGCCGTCTTCGGCGCAGCGCGGGCCGGTGCAGATGAGGATGTGGCGGCGGTAGGCACCGATCTTCGGCCGGATGGCCACGCGCACCCCTTCGGGCGCTGCGGTCGTGGCGGTGGCGGTGGCGGTGGTGGGGTCTTGCTGGCTCATGCCTCTTCCTCGGTGGTGGCGACGGCCTCGGCCGCCAGGGGCTGGGCCAGGGTGTCGCGAATGTAATCGGCCGGCAGGCGGTGGCGCCGGGCCAGGGCCTCGATGCTCTCGCCGGCCGCGTGATCGAGCTGCAGATTCTCCAGCCAGCCGTTGAGGCCGGTGGAGAGCGACCGGCCCGGCCGCTCGCCGGCCCGCGTGGCGCCGCCGCCCTCCACGTCGTACTTGTTGGCGTAGCCGCGCGGCGTGACCATGAGGCCGTGCTGCACGATGGTGTTGCTGTTGCCGATCAGCACCGTGCTGAGCATGCCGATGTCGGCATCGCACATGGTGGCCAGCGTGGCGAACTCGATGCGCTCGCGGCGGCGGTAGGCGCTCTTGACGATGGCCACCGGCGTGTCCGGACTGCGGTGGCGCAGAAAGAGGCGCTGCGCCTCCTCGATCTGCCGCGTGCGCCGGCCGCTCTTGGGGTTGTAGAGCGCGACCACGAAGTCGGCCAGGGCGGCGGCGTCGAGCCGGCGCGCGATGGTGGGCCAGGGCGTGAGCAGATCGGACAGCGAGATGGCGCAGAAGTCGTGCGTGAGCGGCGCGCCCACGCGGGCGGCGCAGCTGTTGATGGCCGAGGCGCCGGGCACGATCTCAACCTCGATGCCGCCGGGCTCGACCACGCCGTTCTCGTCGAAGGCGGGCGGCGTCCAGCCGGCCTGGAACAGCACCTCGAACGTGGGGCCGGCCATGCCGTACACGCCCGCATCGCCCGAGGAGATGAGCGCCACCTTCTTGCCCTCGCGGGCGCGGGCCAGCGATTCGATGGCGCGGTCCAGCTCCTCGGTCATGGACTTGCGGATGATCTCCTTGCCCTCGATGAGATCGGCCACCAGCTTGATGTAGGTGACGTAGCCGATGATGGTGTCGGCCTCGGCGATGGCGGCGCGCGCGCGCGCCGTCATGTGGTCGGTGCTGCCGGGGCCGATGCCCACGAGCATGATCTTTCCTGCGGACATGGTCGCGGGGCCCCTCACGCAGCGGCCGCCGGGGCGGGGGGACGCGACGCGCTGCAGCGTGCGCTCGTCGATGCAGGCGGCCAGCCAGCGGCGGCCGCGCAGGCGGGCGGCGCCGAGCGTGATGCCGATGGTGAGCAGCGGCTCCACCGCCACGAGGCTCAGGTACGACGCGGCGAACAGCGCCCAGTCGGCCACGGGCGCCGCATCGCTGCTGATGGACAGCCAAAAGCCCACCATGAGCGTCACGCCGGCGTAGTACATGGCATCGAGCTTGAGCACGTTGGCCACGCTGATGCGCTGCATGCGCTTTCCCAGGCCGTGGTGCACGGCCACCAGCGGCACGGCCAGGCTCAGGAAGTTGATGGCCAGGTGCGCCAGGTCCTGCGGCTCGAACACGAGGGCCTGGGCGAGCAGCCCCAGCCCGAAGCCGAACAGCGTGGGAATGAAGCCGAACAGCAGGTAGATGGGCATGGCGCCCACGAAATGCAGCTCCGACGGCCCCACGGGCATGTGCCAGACCTGCATGAGCACGCTGAAGAAGAAGGCCGCCAGCACCGTGCGCAGCCAGGCGGTGGGGCTTTTGAGCAGGGGCAGCGCGTGCGCGCCCAGCAGCGCCGTGGCGGCGACGGAGGCAAAGGCGATCTTGTCCTGCGAAAGGATGCCGATTTCGATGTGCATGGTGTGAGCCTTTTGGGGTGAAGAAGGGGAAAGATCGGAACGAAGGGATCAGCCGGCCGCGCGCGCCATGCGCGCGATCGACACGGTGGCGTTGCGGCCGTCCTCGCCGCGCAGCCGGTGCTTTTCCACCAGCAGGGCGGATGCATCGTGCGCGGCGCCGGCCGCCAGCAGCGCCGCGGCCTCGCTGACCGACGGGGTGCCCATGTAGCGCAGCACCGTGGCCGAAGGATTGGGCACGGGCACGGCCGCCAGTTGCGCGGCGGTGTACCACTGCAGCGGCCAGCCGTGGCGCGCCGCCAATGCGAGAAAGGCGGCCTCGTCGGCCTTGGCGGCGATGCTGGCGGCGGCAGCCACGTGGCGCAGGTCGGCGGGCACCTGCGCCAGGGCTTGCAGCAGGCAGGCCTGAACGGTGGCCTCGGGCGTGCCGCGGTCGCAGCCCAGGCCGATGGCCAGCCGCAGCCCACCGGTGCCGGGTGCCGCCGTCATGCCGCAGCGCCCTCCAGCGGCGGGCGGTAGACCACCAGGCGCTCTTGCAGGGCCTGCCACTGCTCGGGCGGCACCGGCGCATGGGTGACCCACAGCACGGCCCGGTAGTGCGCCAGGTCGACATCGTCCAGGCGGTCGAAGCAGGCGATGTTGGCGGGCAGCGGCGTGGGGCGGTTCCACCAGTCGCGGCGGCCGGCCTCCTGCACCACGGCGATGGGCTCGCCGTTGACGACGTGGGCCGACACGCGCGTGATGTTGATCTTGGGCGCCTCCACGCGCCAGCCCAGGTGGCGCCCGAGGATGTCCACGGGAATGGTCTTGCCCACGTCCGACGCGGTGGTGAGCACGGGCGTGGCGCCGATCAGCGCGGCGATGCGCTCGCTCCAGTCGTTGGCGCCGCCCACATGGCCCGACAGCACGGGGATCACGAACTGGCCCGCGTCGTCCACCACCGTCACGCCGGGGTCCTCGTCCTTGGATTTCAGCACCGGCGCGATGAGCCGCACCACGGCGCCGAGCGAGACGAAGAACACCAGCTGGTCGTAGGCGGCGAAGAGCGGCGCGATCTCGTCGCGCAGCGCGCCTTCGTAGGCCCGCACGGTGTTGGGCAGGCCCTCGAACGCGCTGGCGAACTTGGCCGCGGTGCACACATGGGCCTGCGGCACGTCGCGGGCCAGCTGCGCGGCCTGCGCGGCGCCGTGGCGGGTGATGGCGACGAGGCACACGCGCACGGTCTCCAGCGGCTGCGCGGGCGCGGAGAGCACCACGGCGGGGGTGGCGGGGGAATTCATTCGGCAGGCTCCGGTTCGGATAGGAAGGCGCCCACATCGGCGGGCGGGGATTTCTTGAGGCAGCCTTTGATGCGCTCGCCGCGGATGCGGTGCGGGTTCTTGACCACCATGAGCGAGAGGTAGCTGACCTTGGTGCCGCGCAGGGCTGGCAGGTCCGGGCCGTTCACGCAGCGCTCGTCGGGCGCGCCCACGCGCTCGATGAACTGCGTGTGCGGCAGCAGCCCGCGCCGCACGAGCCAGTCGATGAGCTCGTCCATCAGCGGCTTGACCTTCATGAGCACCAGGGTGTCGAAGTCGGGCAGCAGGCGGTCCACCGCGCCCACGCCGTAGGCGGCGGGGACGATGGCGACCGTGTCGTCCTGCTCGGCCAGCGGCATGCCGCGCGCGGCGCAGGCGGCGGTGAAGGCGTTCACGCCCGCGATCACCGGCACCTCGATGCGCGCATCCAGCGCCCGCACGGTGCGCGCCAGGTGGCCGAAGGTGGCATAGGTGCTGGCATCGCCCTCCACCAGGAACAGCACGTCATGCCCGGCCTGAAGCCAGGGCAGCACGGCGGCGGCGGCGCGCGCCCAGGCGCGGGCGAGCTTGTCGCCGTCGTGCGTCATGGGGAACAGCAGCGTCTGGTGCGTGGCGGGCGGCGCCAATCCTGCGCGCTGCGCGATGTCGAAGGCGTAGCTGGGCGTCTTGGTGCTGCGGGCCGGGTAGGTCCACACGGCATCGCTGCGCTGCAGCTGCGCCCAGGCCGCGCGGGTGATGAGGCCGGGGTCGCCGGGGCCGAGCGACACGCCGATGAGGCGGCCCAGGGCGGCGCTGGACGGGGTCGTATCGGTCATGCGCCCTCCTCCACCACCGACGCTGCCGGGGCCTCCGTGCCCACGGCCTGCGCGCAGACGATCCACACCGGGTTCTCGGCCGCCATGCGGTGCATGTGCAGGATGGGCTTGCTGCGCGCGGCCTGCAGCTGCAGCACGTCCCACGCGGCACCCGCGGCCTGCAGGGCCTGCGTGGCGGCGGCCAGGTTCTCCAGCGTGACGAAGTTCATCACCAGCCAGCCGCCCGGGCGCAGGCGTTCCAGGCACAGCGCGATCAGCTCGGCCAGCTCGCCGCCCGAGCCGCCGATGAAGACGGCGTCCGGGTCGGGCCACGCATCCAGCCCCTCGGGCGCCTTGCCGTGCACCAGCGTGTGGTTGGACACGCCGAAGGCCTGCACGTTCTGCCGCGCGATGGCCGCATCGGCCCCGTTCTTCTCGATGGCCCACACATGGCCCTGGGGGCACAGGCGCGCGGCCTCCAGCCCCACCGAGCCGCTGCCCGCGCCGATGTCCCACACCCGGCTGTCGGCGCGCAGCTGCATGCGCGCCAACGACACGGCACGCACCTCCTGCTTGGTGATGAGGCCCTTGTCCGGTTGGCGCTGGTGGTAGGCCGCATCGGGCAGGCCGAAGCGCACCGGCGCGGGCCGCTGGCGCGTGCGCACCAGCAGCACCACGTTGGGGTCGGCGAAGGCCTGCTGCGCCGCGTCGGCCGGCGCCAGGTC
>NZ_BAAJYR010000137.1:0-9649 GCF_057546605.1 Acidovorax sp. KPB24-03
TGCACGATGAGCTTGGCGATCATCGAGTCGTAGAAGGGGCTGATGGCATCGCCCTCGCGCACGCCGTCATCGATGCGCACACCGCCGCTGCCCAGGGACGCGCGCTCGAAGCTGGTGGCCGCGGGCTTGCGGTACACCTGCAGCGTGCCGGTGGCGGGCAGGAACTGGTTGTCGGGGTTCTCGGCGCAGATGCGCGCCTCGATGGCATGGCCGCCGATGCGCAACTGGTCCTGCGCCAGCGGCAACGGCTCGCCGCAGGCCACGCGCAATTGCCACTCCACCAGGTCCTGGCCGGTGATGGCCTCGGTCACCGGGTGCTCCACCTGCAGGCGGGTGTTCATCTCCATGAAGAAGAAGTCCATGGACCCATCGGCCCGCTGCTCCACGATGAATTCCACCGTGCCCGCACCCACGTAGTTCACCGCGCGCGCAGCGGCCACCGCGGCGTTGCCCATCTCGGCGCGCATGGCCGGGGTCATGCCGGGGGCCGGGGCCTCTTCCAGCACCTTCTGGTGGCGCCGCTGCACCGAACAGTCGCGCTCGAACAGGTACACGCAGTTGCCCAGGGTGTCGCCGAACACCTGGATTTCGATGTGGCGCGGGCGCTGCACGTATTTCTCGATGAGCACCGCGTCGTCGCCGAAGCTGTTGATGGCCTCGCGCTGGCACGACGCCAGGGCGGCGGCGAAGTCTTCCGACCGGTCCACCGCGCGCATGCCCTTGCCGCCGCCCCCCGCGCTGGCCTTGATGAGCACGGGGTAGCCGATGCGGTCGGCCTCGCGCTGCAGCAGCGCAGGGTCCTGGTCGGCGCCGTGGTAGCCCGGCACCAGGGGCACGCCGGCCTTTTCCATGAGCTGCTTGGACTCGGCCTTCAGGCCCATGGCCTGGATGGCGGACGGGGGCGGGCCGATGAACACCAGCCCGGCATCCGCACAGGCCTGGGCGAACTCCTCGTTCTCCGACAGGAAGCCGTAGCCGGGGTGCACCGCCTGCGCGCCCGTGGCCCGGGCCGCGTCGATGATGCGCTGCCACTGCAGGTAGCTTTCCTTGGGCGAGCTGCCGCCGATGTGCACGGCCTCGTCGCATGCGGCGACGTGCTTGGCACCGGCGTCGGCATCGGAATACACGGCCACGGTCTTCACGCCGAGCCGGCGGGCGGTCGCGGCCACACGGCAGGCGATTTCACCGCGGTTGGCAATCAGGATTTTGGAGAACATTCAAACCACCTTCGCAGGACCGGAAAAAAGGGACGACACGCGCCGCAGCACGGCACGCAGGAATTTGAAAAGCACGATCAGCAGCAGCGCCGACAGCACCAGCATCACCACCAACGCGATGCCGAACAGCACCGGGTGCTGCGTGGCCATCCACACGACGGCCACCACCAGGCCGTCCTCGAAGAACGACAGCAGCCAGTTGGAGAACGGCTCGGGCGAGGTGTTGGCCGCGGCGCGCGTGGTCATCTTGGTGGCCAGTGCCGTGGCCGAGAGCGAGCCGCCCAGCAGCCCCGCGACGAGGCCCATGGTGGCGTTGTCGGCGCCGAACACGCCCGCGGCCAGCAGCGCGCCGCCGGGGATGCGGATGACGGTGTGCACCGCATCCCAGGCGCTGTCCAGCCAGGGCACCTTGTCGGCGAAGAACTCCACGCACAGCAGCAGCCCGCTCACGGTGAGGACGGCCGGGTGCTGCAACGCGTGCAGCCCGGCAGGCAGTGGCAGCCAGCCACCCGCGCCCATGAGCCCCACGATGAAGACCACCGCATAGAGCCGGAACCCGCTGGCCCAGCCGAGCGCAGCGGCCAGCGCCAGCAGGCCCGGCAGGTCCATCGCCGAAGTGGCCTGGGCCGCGCCGGCCGCCACGTCGCGGGCGGTGCCGGGGTCCACGTGCAGCCCTGCGGCGTGGAGCCACTGAACGATGTGCAGCCAGAGCGCGTCCATGCCGTCCCCGGTCAGCCCGGCCCCACCAGCCACGAGGGCTTGCGCTTTTGCAGGAAGGCCTGCACGCCCTCGCGGCCCTCGTCGCTGGCGCGGATGTCGGCAATGCCCTGCACCGTGGCGGCGATGAGCGCGGCATCGATATCGCGGCCCGCCACGTCCTGCACCAGCCGCTTGCAGGCGCGCACCGCTGCCGGGCTGGCGCTGGTGAGCGCCTTGAGCCAGGCATCCACCGTGTCGTCGAGCTGCTCGAACTCCACCACCGCGTGCACGAAGCCCAGGTGCAGCGCCTCGGCCGCGCCGAAGCGCTCGGCGGTCAGGAAATAGCGGTGGGCGGCGCGCGCGCCCATGGCGCGGATCACATAGGGGCTGATGGTCGCCGGGATGAGCCCCAGCTTCACCTCCGACAGGCAAAAGCCCGCCGTGTCGACGGCCACCGCCATGTCGCAGGCCGCCACCAGGCCCATGCCGCCGGCATACACGTCGCCCTGCACGCGGGCGATGGTCGGCTTGGGGCACTCGTAGATCGTGCGCAGCATCTCGGCCAGCGCGCCGGCGTCGGCCACGTTCTCCTCGCGCGTGTAGTCGGCCATGCGGCGCATCCAGTTCAGGTCGGCGCCGGCACAAAAGGCCGTGCCCTGCGCGGCCAGGACCACGGCTCGCACGCCGTCGCGGCTGCCTGCCTGCGCGAAGGCGTCGGTGAGCGCGGCAATGGTTTCGTCATTGAAGGCGTTGCGCAGATCGGGCTGCGCCAGCGTGATGCGCGCCACGGCGCCGTCATAGGCCGTCTGGACGGAATTCATGGGTTGGGTCCTCGGTGCTCTGGAGAAAAAGCCGGGCGCGGATGCGGCCGGATGCGTGCGGCGGACCAATGCCGGGGCCTCATGGCGCCTCCCACACGACGTGGTCGTCCACGGCATACAGGTGGCAGGTCGCCGCCTTGGCGTTTTCGTTGCAGCGGGCCACCGCCGCGGCCATGGCATCGGCCCGGCCGTAGTAGTAGGCCCAGGCGCCGCTGGGCGCGATGGCGTAGGCCCGCGGCCACGGCGCCGCGAGAAACTTGCGGTAACCCTCGCGCGCCGCATCGCGCACGTAGGGGATGGCCGACGCATCGGCGACGGGGTAGGCGTCGGTGGCCCGGGGCACGGCGCTGTCGTGCGGCATCATCGGAATGTGCGTCACCGGCCGGGACGGCAGGCCCAGGCCGGCCAGGAAGCGCTCCACCTCCGGCAGCCAGATCGGCACGCCGCTTTGCGAGGCGAACAGCCGGTGCGAATCGGTTCCGAACCGGCCATACGCCACCAGCTGCGCCCGCCCACCGGCGGCCACGTAGCGCGCGTACATGTCGCGGTACAGCGAGGTGGGCCAGTACGAATCGTTGTCGCCGTAGAACCACAGCGACGGCAGGCGCGTGCCCTGGCCGTAGGCACCGAAGGCGCTGGCCAGGTTGTTTTCCCAGCCGGGGCATTGCTCCTGCCGCAGTCCGCCGGCGAAATTGATGAGGCCGCGCACGCCGGGCGGGTTCAGCGTGCCCAGCGCCAGGGTGGTCAGGCCGCCGTGCGACTGGCCGACGACCACGATGCGCTGGCTGTCCGCATCCGGCAGGCGGCGCACGTAGGCCAGGGCAGCCTGCACGTCCTCGGCCTGGTTGCGGCCATTGCCTTCCACGTTGCAGCCGCTGCCCAGGTAGGCGCCCGTGGACCGCGAGAAGCCCTGGCGCATCGGGATCACCACGAGGTAGCCGCGCTCCACGAACACGCGGGCGGCCGCCAGGTAGCGCGCACGCTCCTGCAGGCGCGGATTGCCGTTGGCCTTGCCGTGGTTGATCACGACGACGGGAAACGGGCCCGTGCCCGCCGGGCGGTACACGGTGGTTTCCAGCTCGGTGGCCAGCAGCCCTTCGCCCTTGGGCACCATCACGATCTGCTCGTGCAGTGTGGCATCCAGCGTGGGCGGTGTGGACGGCGCCAGCTGCGCCAGGGCGGGCAAGGCGCCCAGCAGCAGCGCGCAGCGCAGCAGCCAGGCCAGGGCGTGTCGGCGAAGGGTCATGGCGGGATCTGCGTCGGAGTCTTCGGCAGGCTGGCGGTCACATGCGGAACAGGCCGAACTTCGTGTCTTCGATGGGCGCATTGCGCGTGGCCGACAGGCCCAGCGCCAGCACGCGGCGCGTGTCGGCGGGGTCGATCACGCCGTCGTCCCACAGCCGCGCGGTGGCGTAGTAGGGGTGGCCCTGGCTCTCGTACTGCTGGCGGATGGGGGCCTTGAAGGCCTCTTCTTCCTCGGCACTCCACTGGCCGCCCTTGCCCTCGATGCCGTCGCGCTTGACGGTGGCGAGCACGCTCGCGGCCTGGTCGCCGCCCATGACGGAGATGCGCGCGTTGGGCCACATCCACAGGAAGCGCGGCGAATACGCCCGCCCGCACATGCCGTAGTTGCCCGCGCCGAACGAGCCGCCGATGACGATGGTGAACTTGGGCACGGCGGCGGTGGCCACGGCGGTGACCATCTTGGCGCCGTTGCGCGCGATGCCCTCGTTCTCGTACTTGCGGCCCACCATGAAGCCGGTGATGTTCTGCAGGAACACCAGCGGGATCTTGCGCTGGCAGCACAGCTCGATGAAGTGCGCGCCCTTGAGGGCGGACTCGCTGAACAGGATGCCGTTGTTGGCGATGATGCCCACGGGCATGCCCTCGATGCGCGCGAAGCCCGTGACCAGCGTGGTGCCGTAGCGCGCCTTGAACTCGTCGAACTCGCTGCCGTCGACGATGCGGGCGATGATCTCGCGCACATCGAAGGGCTTGCGCGTGTCCACCGGAATCACGCCGTACAGCTCATCCGCTATGAATTTAGGAGCAACAGAGGCATGCAATTCCCCGGCATGGGCCTTGTTTCTATTCAAATTGCGCACCGCGTTGCGGGCCAGTTGCAGCGCGTGCAGGTCGTTTTGCGCCAGGTGGTCGGCCACGCCGGACAGGCGCGTGTGCACGTCGCCGCCCCCTAAGTCCTCGGCCGTCACGACCTCGCCCGTGGCCGCCTTCACCAGCGGCGGGCCCCCCAGGAAGATGGTGCCCTGGTTCTTGACGATGATGGATTCGTCGCTCATGGCCGGCACGTAGGCGCCGCCGGCGGTGCACGAGCCCATCACCACGGCGATCTGCGCGATGCCCTGCGCGCTCATGTGCGCCTGGTTGTAGAAGATGCGGCCGAAGTGGTCGCGGTCGGGAAACACCTCGTCCTGGTTGGGCAGGTTGGCGCCGCCCGAGTCCACCAGGTAGATGCACGGCAGGTGGTTCTGCGCGGCCACCTCCTGCGCGCGCAGGTGCTTCTTCACCGTCATGGGGTAGTAGGTGCCGCCCTTCACCGTGGCGTCGTTGCACACCACCATGCAGTCCACGCCGCTCACGCGGCCGATGCCGGCGATCAGCCCGGCGCCGGGCGCGTCGTTGTTGTACATGTTGAGCGCGGCCAGGGGCGCCAGTTCGAGGAACGGCGTGCCGGGGTCCAGCAGCATCTGCACACGCTCGCGCGGCAGCAGCTTGCCGCGGGCCGTGTGCTTGGCGCGGGCAGCTTCGCCACCGCCCTGGGCCACCTGGGCGGTGCGGGCGCGCAGGTCATCGACCAGGGCGCGCATGGCGGCGGCATTGGCCAGGAAGTCGGCCGAGCGGGCATTGAGTTGGGATTCGAGGATCATGCGGTGGTGCTTTCCTGCAGGCCGAGCTGTTCTTTCATGGCGTCGCGGATCTTGAATTTCTGGATCTTGCCGGTCACCGTCATCGGGAACTCGGCGACGAATCGGATGTAGCGCGGCACCTTGTAGTGCGCGATCTGCCCCTTGCAGAACGCGCGGATGTCGTCCTCGGTGGGTGCGGCCGTGCCGGGCTTGGCGATGATCCAGGCGCACAGCTCTTCGCCGTAGCGGGCATCGGGCACGCCCACCACCTGCACGTCCTGCACCTGCGGGTGGCGGTAGAGAAACTCCTCGATCTCGCGCGGGTACACGTTCTCGCCGCCGCGGATCACCATGTCCTTGATGCGGCCGACGATGTTCACGTAGCCCTCGGCATCCATGGTGGCCAGATCGCCGGTGTGCATCCAGCCGGCATCGTCGATGGCCTCGCGGGTCCTGGCCGGGTCGTCCCAGTAGCCGTGCATGACCGAGTAGCCGCGCGTGCACAGCTCGCCGCGCTCGCCCACGGGCACCACGGCGCCGGATTCGGGGTCGATGATCTGGATCTCCAGGTGCGGCTGCACCTGGCCCACGGTGGACACGCGCTTGTCCAGCGGCGTCTCGGTGCTGCTCTGGCAGCTGACCGGGCTGGTTTCGGTCATGCCGTAGGCGATGGTGATCTCCGACAGGTGCATGTCGCTCACCACGCGCTTCATCACCTCGATGGGGCACGGCGAGCCGGCCATGATGCCGGTGCGCAGCGTGGACAGGTCGAACTCGGCGAAGCGCGGGTGGTCCAGCTCGGCGATGAACATCGTGGGCACGCCGTGCAGGCCAGTGCAGCGCTCGGCCTGCACCGTCTCCAGCACCTTGAGCGGATCGAAGCCGTCGCTCGGGTACACGATGGCCGCGCCGTGCGTGAGGCAGGCCAGGTTGCCCAGCACCATGCCGAAGCAGTGGTACAGCGGCACGGGAATGCACAGCCGGTCCTCGGGGGTGAGCCGCATGCACTCGCCGATGAAGAACCCGTTGTTCAGGATGTTGCGGTGCGTGAGCGTGGCGCCCTTCGGAAAGCCCGTGGTGCCGCTCGTGAACTGGATGTTGATGGGGTCGTTGGCGTCCAGCGTGGCGGCCACGGCATCGATGCGCGCATCCTGCGCGTCGCCGCGCGCCATCAGTTCGGAAAACCGCAGCAGGCCGGGCGAGTCGCCGCCGCCCGCCGCGTCTCCCGGCGCACCGTCGATCCACACCACCGTGCGCAGCTGCGGCAGCCGGTCGGACTGCAGTGCGCCAGGCGTGCCGGCGGCCCACTGCGGCGCCAGTTCGCGCAGCATGCCCAGGTAGTCGCTGGTCTTGAAGCGCGCCATGGTCACCAGCGCCTTGCAGCCGACCTTGTTGAGCGCGTATTCCACTTCCGACGTGCGGTAGGCGGGGTTGATGTTGACCAGCACCAGGCCCACCTGCGCGGTGGCCAGCTGCATGAGCACCCATTCGGCGTTGTTGTGCGACCAGATGCCCACCCGGTCGCCCGGGTTCAGGTCCAGCCCCAGCAGCGCGCTGGCCAGGCGGCGCACCTCGGTGTGCAGCTGGCCGTAGGTGTAGCGCAGGCCCTGGTGCACGCTCACCAGCGCCTCGCGGTCCGGCTGGCGCTGCGCCATGTCGCTGAAGAAGGCGCCGATCGTCTGCTCGATCAGGGGCACCGCCGTGCTGCCGCGTGCAAAGGCGGAAGTCAACGGGGCGGTCGGGCTCACTGGGTCCATGGCAATGTCTCCTCGTGTGGCACGCCCCCGGCCCGGCCGGGAACGGCGATGGGCCGCAGCATACGCCCGCCCGGGCCCGGACCGCATGACAGATGGGGTCACAAAGGTTGCAATATGCGCCACACAAGGCAAACTCCCCCCATGCCCGAACCCGCCACCGCCCTGCCCCGCACCGCCCCCCACGCGCCCACCGCTGCCACGCCCATGGCCTTCGTGCGGGCCATCGTGCAGGCCTACACCCAGCGCGGCATGGACGCCTCGGCCGTGCTGCGGCAGGCACAAATCACGCCATCGGACATCGCGCATCCGCACGGGCGCATCACGGCGCTGCAGATGGAGCAGCTCTCCGACGGCGCCATGCGCGAACTGGACGACGAGGCCCTGGGCTGGTTCGGCCGGCGCCTGCCCTGGGGCAGCTACGGCATGCTGGCGCGGGCCTCGATCAGCGCGCCGCACCTGGGCCTGGCCCTGCAGCGCTGGTGCCGCCACCACGGCCTGCTGACCGACGACATCGCCCTGCACCTGACCAGCGACGGCGCCACCGCCACGCTGGCGATCACCGAACACCGCGACCTGGGCACGCTGCGCGAGTTCTGCCTGGTCTCGATGCTGCGCAACGCGCTGGGGCTGGCCTGCTGGCTCATCGATTCGCGCCTGCCGCTGCAGGGCGCGGATTTTCCTTTCGCGCCACCGCCGCACCAGGCGGCCTATCCGCTGCTGTTCGCCGGCCCCATCGCCTTCCGCGCGCCGCATGCCGCGCTGCGCTTCGATGCGCGCTATCTGGCGATGCCGCTGCAGCGCGACGAGAACGCGCTGCGCACCATGCTGCAGCGCGCGCTGCCCCTGACCGTGCGCCAGTACCGGCGCGACCGCCTGCTGGTGCAGCGCGTGCGGCAGGCGCTGGCAGCCGACACTGGCACGCTGCAGGGCGCGGACGCGCTGGCCGAGCGGCTGCACCTGTCGCCGCGCACGCTGCACCGCCAGCTCAAGGAAGAAGGCGCGTCGCTGCAGGCGCTGAAAGACGAGGTGCGCCAGCACCGCGCCATCGAATGGCTGCACCGCACCGACCGGCCGATCAAGCAGGTGGCGCAGGCCGCGGGCTTTCTCAACGAAAAGAGCTTCATCCGCGCGTTTCGGGGCTGGACGGGGCAGTCCCCCGCCGCGTTCCGCCGCGCCGCCCGGCTGGCGGGCGGGGGTGGATTCGGCCAGGGCGTGTGACCTAAGCCTTGCCGGCGGCGGCGGCCTCGTCAGGAATGGGGCGCACGAACAGCTTGGCATAGCTGCGCAATGTGCCCGATTGCGACAGGTCGTCGGTGATGAACGCCTGGTACTTGGCGCTCAATGCGTCGCCCGACGCGCCGCTGCCGTGGTTGACCTGATCGAGAAAATCCTGCCGCATCTGCTGCAGTTGCGCGTGCGACATGCCACGGTCCTTCAGCGCCTGGAACGCCGCCTCCCGCTTCATCCCGGCGAGGGCGATGGGCTTGGCTCCTGCGGCCGCGGGCACCGCCGCCGGCGCTTGCTGCACCTGGGCGGAGAACTTCGGCGCCTCCTGCCGCCCGGCGCCCGCATTCGGCCGGGGACCTGCATTCGGCTTGGGCTCCGCGTTCGGCCGAGGCCCGGCATCGGCCTGGGGACCGGTGTCTGGCTTGGGGCCGGCATCCGCCTTGGCACCTCCGGCGCCCGCTTTCGGCGGAGGCGGCAAAGCCGTCAGAAAATCCACCACACCGGCGGTGTCGTTCAACAGCAACTGCTTCAGCTCCGGCTCAGTGAAGTTCTCGCGCAGCCGCTGCCAGTTCTCGGCACGGACCTCGGGGCCCTTGCCCGGGGCATGGCCGCCCAGGATCGCCACGAGATCCTTCAGCCTCGGTGGGTCCATGCGATCGATTTCATGCAGCTGGAACACGGCCAGCACCTGGGCCGCAGGCGATTTCGGCAGTGCCGGCGTTGTCAGGAACTTCATCACGGCGGCAGTCTTCTTCAGCAGCAACTGCTGCAGTTCAGGCCCTTTGAACTGGCTGCGCAGCAGCTTCCAGTTCCGGGCCAGCAGCGCCGGGTCCACGCCCAGGGTGCGCCCGCCCAGGAGCTTCGTGAACTGCTTGACCTGCATCGGGGTCATGCGGTCGACTTCATGCAGCGGGATGCTGGACAGCACCTGCGCGACCGTCGGCTTCAGCGGAACGATCGGTGGCGCGCCCGGCCGCCGGGCATGGGCGCTGGCGTGTCCCGCGAACTTCTGCGGCGCAGGCCCCCGGCGGTCGGTGGCGGTGGCGCTGTCGGCCGGGTGG
>NZ_BAAJYR010000138.1:0-9545 GCF_057546605.1 Acidovorax sp. KPB24-03
GGCGTTCTGCTGCGTGGCGCGGTCCATCTCGGCGACGGCCTGGTTGATCTGGCCGATGCCGGCGCTCTGCTCGGTCATCGAGCTGTTGATCTCGCCGATGATCTGCGTGACGCGCTGGATGCTGTCCACGATCTCGCCCATGGTCTCGCCCGCCGCGCGCACGCGCTGGGTGCCGGTCGTCACGCTCACGCCCGAGGCGTCGATGAGCGTCTTGATCTCCTTGGCCGCCGTGGCGCTGCGGTGCGCCAGGCTGCGCACCTCGCTCGCCACCACGGCGAAGCCCCGGCCGTTCTCGCCGGCACGGGCGGCTTCCACGGCCGCGTTCAGGGCCAGGATGTTGGTCTGGAAGGCGATGGAGTCGATCACGCCGATGATCTCGCCGATCTTGGACGAGGCCTTGGAGATATCGTCCATGGTGCTGACCGCGCTGGCCACCACTTCACCGCCCTTGCTGGCCGATGCGCTGGCCGAGGTGGCCAGGCGCGTGGCCTGCGCCGCTGCTTCGGCGGACTGCTTGACGGTGACGGTGAGCTGCGACAGCGAGGCCGAGGTTTCCTGCAGATTGCTGGCCGAGGTCTCGGTGCGGTTGGACAGGTCGTGGTTGCCGGCCTTGATTTCGTCGGTGGCCGTCTTCATCGATTCGACGCCATGGCGCACGTCCTGCAGCACGGTGCCGATCTTGTCCACGAAGGCATTGAACGACGAGGCGATCTGCGCCACCTCGTCGCTGCCGGAGACGGGCAGGCGGTGCGTCAGGTCGCCGCCGCCGGAGCCGATCTCGTCCATGGCGTCGCGCACCTCCGACAGGCGGCGGAACGACTTGGCGGTGAGCATCGCGCCCACCGCAGCCGCCAGCACGGCCAGCAGCACGATGGCCACGGCCAGCGTCTGCAGCACGCTGCGCAGGCCGGTGGTGGCCTCGGCCTTGTCCAGGGCCACGATCAGCGACCAGTCGGTGCCCTGCACCGGGCGGGCCTTGAGCAGCTTGGCGCTGCCGTTGAGCTCCACCTCCATCGGCCGCGTCGCGCTTGCGAGCGAGGCCATGGCGGCGGGGGTGAGCAGGGGCGAGAGTTCGGTCACCGGCTTGAGGCTGAGCTTGGCGTCCGCGTGGGCCAGGATCTGGCCGTCGCTGTTCACCACGAAGCCCAGGCTGCTCGGCGTGGGGCGGATGGCGGCGACCACTTCGCGCACGCCCTCCAGCGGCACGGCGCCGTTGACCACGCCCTGCAGCGCGCCGTTGCGCAGCAGCGGCGCGACGAAGGCCACATAGGGCACGCCGGTAGTGGAGTCGCCATAGGGCTTGGTGACCGCCAGCTTGCCGGCCTGCACCGCCGCCTTGTACCAGGGGCGCGCCGTCGGGTCATAGCCCGCGGGGGTCTGCGTGGTGGACTTGAAGGTCTTGTCTTCCCAGCCCACGGTGGTGATGGGAAAGCCGTTGGCCTTGCCCATCAGGGCCACGTAGCCCTGCGGATCGCCCTGTTCCACGACCGCCGCGGTGGCGTTCACGGCGGCCGCCTTGGCGGACACCCACTGGTCGATGGCCATCGTGTTGCCCGCCGTGATGGCGTTCAGGTCCTGTTCGATGGTCTCGAACGTGTTGGTGCGGGTGATGGAGTAGGTGGCGGCACCGGTCACCGCCAGGGCACAGACGACGGTGGCGGTGCTGATGACGAGGATCTTGGAGCGCAGAGACTGGATCATGGCGGCCTCGGAAAAAGAAGTCCTGCATTACACCGTAATTGCGTTACCGGTGCTTACAGCATCCTGGAATGTGTGTGGAAGCCGCACTACACGTCCGTGGGCGCATCCAGCGCCTTGCCATCCAGCACGGCATGTGCTCGGTTCCGGTCGATGTCGCCTTCCCACGAGGCGATGGCCACCGTGGCCACGCAGTTGCCGATCAGGTTGCCCACCGCGCGGGCGATGCCCATGAACCAGTCCACCGACAGCACCAGCACCAGGCCGATCGCGGGAATGGCCGGAATCGCATGCAGCGTGGCCGCCAGCACCACGATGGCCGAGCCCGGCACCCCGTGCGCGCCCTTGGAGGTCACCAGCGAGATCGCCAGGATCGTCAGCAGGTCCGCCATGGAAATCGGCGTGTTCGTGGCCTGCGCGATGAACACCGCCGCCAGGGTGATGTAGATCGAGAACGCGTCCAGGTTGAACGAATAGCCCGTGGGAATCACCAGGCCCACGGTCGAGTCGCGGATGCCCATGTGCTTAAGCTTGGCCATGACCTGCGGCAGCACGCTGTCGGACGACGTGGTGGCGAACACCACGGCCAGCTCCTCGCGCAGGTAGCGCAGCAGCTTGAACAGGCTGAAGCCCGAAAACCGCATGATCAGCCCCAGCACCACGGCCACGAAGATGAACACCGCCGCATAGAACAGCGCGACCAGCAGGCCCAGCTGCTTGAGCGAGCCGATGCCGTACTTGCCCACCGTGAAGGCGATGGCCCCCAGCACGCCCAGGGGCGCGAGCTGGATGATGAGGCCCATCGCCTTGAACAGCACGGCGGAAAAATCATCGATGAGCGAGACCACCCGGGCGCCGCGCTCGCCCACCAGCGACAGCGCACAGCCGAACACGATGGAAAACAGCAGCACCTGCAGCACGTCGCCCGTGGAGAACGCGCTGATCGCCGTGTTGGGAATCAGCTTGAGCAAAAAGTCGCTGAAGCCGCCCCCCGCCAGCTTGTTGGCGTTGTCGGCATAGGCGCCCATGGCCGAGGCGTCCAGCGCCCGCGGGTCCACGTTCATGCCGACACCCGGCTCGAACACGAAGGCCAGCACCAGCCCCAGGACCAGCGCGATGCTGGTGACCACCTCGAAATAGATCAGCGACTTGATCCCCACGCGGCCCACCCGCTTCAGATCCCCCGTGCCCGCGATGCCATGCACCACCACGCAGAACACGATGAGCGGGATCAGCATCTTGATGAGCTTGATGAAGCCGTCGCCCAGGGGCTTGAGCTGCACCGCCCACTGGGGCCAAAGCAGACCGACGATGACGCCGGCGATCAGGGCCAGGACCACCCGGCCGAACAGGGAACGGAAAAAGCGTTGCATGGGATCTCCGAGAGTCGTCACATTGGTTCACCAATCTTGCATACAAGAAATGTAGACATTCGCCGGCCCGGCGGGTTGGGGGTTATCCCGCGTGTGGCGCGGGCTCCACGGAAGAGCGCCGGTGTCGGTTCAAAGACCGATTCCGTGGAACCGCAGGCTTTCAATTGGTAACTATTAATCACCATTCGGGCGACTGTGTTCACTGATCTCCTGCCTATCATTCGCGCCTGCCAGTGGAACGCATGAATAACAAAGGGAGTGAAGCCATGGATGACATCGTGACAGTGCCGCAAGCCGCACTGCGCGCTGAACTGGTGCGCAAGCTCGCGCCCAAGTACGCCACACGGCTTTTTCAGCTGCGTGACATTCCGAATGTGATGCGGTCCCGGCTGGGGTGGCCGGTGGCGTCGAACTTGATGGAGCGGTGGTTCAACGGGGCGGCGTATCAAATCACCCCAGAGGTGAAAGCCAGCGCGGAGGGCCAGCGATTGAGTCAAATACCTTCTTCGCAACTTGCGGAAGATCTCGTGAGCATGCAATGGGCTCTTGGCTTTGCTCGTGTTAGAGATGCGATGGCAAGGCTGCAAGCCAATTGGGCAAGTCCAGCTGGATTGGCAATGTTGAAGCGCCGGGTCGGGGACCAGCTTTTTGTCCAACAGTGCTGGCGTCTCGGGAATTTAGCCCTGCCCGCCAAAGTTCTTGAAAATACTTGCCAGGTGAACTTTCTTGTCTTTGGCCAATGGAGCGATCCGATGGACGACTTTTATGGGGCGATGGGAGAAGCACAACTCAAGGTGGCTGTGTCTGGAATGGTCTCTTCTTCAGGGCGGGGGCGGGTCACTGTGGAAATCGACGAATTGGGTTTTTACCTGCGGGATGCGTACGATTTCAATGACAGCCGATCTTTCATTTCTCAGCCTTTGGGTTGCTGGGGATTCAACGGCATGGAATGCGGCATTCGCACCAGATTGAATGTGCCGATTGAAGAAGTGACAGTAGACGAGGCCCCTTCATCCGTGCAGCGCTACAAGTACATCGTGCAAAACCAAGACTTTCGCCGTTGGAGAGAGAAGAATCACCGGGGCGGTGATTTCATGGTGCTTTCAAACGTGCATCGAATCAAACTGCCTTTTCCGCAGAAATTCTCTTGGTGAGCGTATGCAAATCGTCCGCAACCACCTGAAAAAAGTCTTTTGGCTGTCGATTTTTTTAGGGCTCGTAAGCGGGCTCTGGCAGGGTTCGCAACCCCGCCTGTTTCATACCGCGATCAGTCCTCGAAAGGTCTACCGAGTCGAGTATTACGAGGCGTCGTACCTGCAAAGTCTCATCCACCATGATTTCAAGATGCCTGCATTTGCCCGGCTATACCGCATCCAGCCTGAAACCCTTCTTGGTGAAAGCAATGTGGCGGATCTCTGGATGAACGGGGAGCTTTACTGGTGGCTGAATCCGCCCGTCAATGCAGTGCAGGTCGGGCGCGACATCGTTTTCGAGAACGTACCGCCGGAATGTACGGATTGCCCCAGGCTGCCGGCGTCCGCCGTCATGCCCTGACCGGCGAGCCGCCGTCCTCTCTTCAGCCCAGCAGGTCGTGCAGCGTCCGCGCCACCACCTTGGTGGCGCGCCGCAGGTCTTCCAGGTCCAGGCGCTCGTCGGCGCGCTTGGCGTGCGACTCCAGCACGGTGCGCGGGCCGGCGCCGTAGATCACGCCGGGAATGCCGGCCTCGCCGTACAGGCGCACATCCGTGTACAGCGGCGTGCCCATGGCCGGGATCGGCTGGCCGAAGAGTGTCTCGCCGTGCTTTTGCAACGCGGCCACCAGCGGGGCGTTGCCCGGCAGCGGCTGCATGGCATTGGCCAGCAGCAGGCGCTTGATGTCCACCGTGATGCCGGCGCAGCCCGCGGCGGCCTCGGCGATCACCTGACGGATGGCGGCCTCGACCTCGGCGGGGTTTTCCTCGGGGATCATGCGGCGGTCGAGCTTGAACACGACCTTGCCCGGGACCACGTTGGTGTTGGTGCCGCCTTCGATGCGGCCCACGTTCAGGTAGGGGTGCTCGATGCCATCCACCTTCGAGGTGATCTGCTGGTAGCGGGCGTTCTGCGCATAGAGGGCGTTCAGGATCGCGACCGCGCCCTGCAGCGCGTCCACGCCGGTGTGGGGAATGGCGGCATGGGCCATCTTGCCGTGCACGGTCACCTCCATCTGCAGGCAGCCGTTGTGCGCCGTGACGACCTCGTAGCTGAAGCCGGCGGCCAGCAGTAGATCGGGCCGCGTCAGGCCCTGGCGCAGCAGCCAGCCTGGGCCCAGTTCGCCGCCGAACTCTTCGTCGTAGGTGAAGTGCAGTTCCACCGCGCCCTTGGTCGGTTTCGCCACGGCCTCCAGGGCGCGAAGGGCGAAGGTGAAGCTGGCGAAATCGCTCTTGCTCACCGCGGTGGCGCGGCCGTAGATCTTGCCGTCCACGATCTCGCCGCCGTAGGGGTCGTGTGTCCAGCCTTCGCCGGGCGGCACCACGTCGCCGTGGGCATTGAGCGCCACGGTGCGGCCGCCCGCGGCGGTGGCGCCCTCGCCATACGGCCGGCGCACGATGAGGTTGGTGATGGATTCCATGCCGTAGGCCTTGACCTCGGAATCGGGCACGGGGTGGCGCTCGGCCTCGTAGCCGAAAGCCTGCAGCAGCTCTGCCGTGCGCTCGGCGTGCGGTGCGTTGTTGCCGGGCGGCGTGTCGGTGGGCACGCGCACCAGCGCCTGCAGAAAGCGCACTTCTTCGTCGAAATGTTGGTCGATCCAGGCGTCCAGTGATTGGTAGGTGCTGCTCATGGGGTTTCGGTGGCCAGTTGGTTCAGAAGGTGGGAGAAGGCGTCGACGGCGAGCTGCATGTCGTCGCTGGTCGTGCTTTCCAGGGGGTTGTGGCTGATGCCGCTGTTCAGGCCGCGCACGAACAGCATGGCCTGCGGCATGATTTCGTGCAGCTTCATGGCGTCGTGCCCGGCACCGCTGGGCATGCGGTGCACCGGCACGCCCAGTGCGTCCACCGCGCGTTCCCAGCGCTGCTGCCACGCGGGTGCGCTGGGCGCGGCGGCGGCGCGCATGGTTTCTTCCAGCGTGTAGTGCATGCCGCGCCGCGCGGCGATGGACTGCAGCGCAGCCAGTACATCGGCCACCAGCGCATCGCGCTGGGGATCGGTGGGGGCGCGCAGGTCCAGGCTGAACTGGCAGCGCCCTGGCACCACGTTGATGGAGCCGCCGGGCACGTTCAGCAGGCCCACGGTGCCCACCGAGTCGCCGTCGCGCGCGGCACGCGCCTCCACCGCGAGGATGAGTTCAGCCACGGCCACGGCCGCATCGCGGCGCCGGTCCATGGGCGTGGTGCCGGCGTGGCTGGCCATGCCGTGCATCTCGCCCACGAAGCGCACGCTGCCGTTGATGGAAGTGACCACGCCGAGGGGCAGGTCCAGTTCGTTGAGCACCGGGCCCTGCTCAATGTGCACCTCGACGAAGCCGAGGTAGCGGCCCGGGTCGCGCTGCAGCTTCGGAATGTCGTCGATGCACAGGCCGGCATGCTGCATGGCCTCGCGCAGGGTCACGCCGTCGGCGTCCTTCTGGTCGAGCCACGCCGGGTCGAAGTCGCCGATGAGCGCGCCCGAGCCGAGGAACGTTGCCTTGTAGCGCTGGCCTTCCTCCTCCGAAAAGCCCACCACCTCGATGCCGAAGGGCAGGCGCCGGCCCTGGCGGTGCAGCTCGCGCACGCAGGCCATGGGCACGAAGATGCCCAGCCGGCCGTCGTACTTGCCGCCGTTGCGCACGGTGTCGTAGTGGCTGCCGGTCATGAGCAGGGGCGCATCGGGCGTGGCGCCGTGGTAGCGGCCCACCACGTTGCCCACCGCGTCCACGGCCACTTCGTCGAAGCCGCAGTCGCGCATCCAGTGGCTGATGCGCTGCGCGCAGGCGCGGTGCGCATCGGTCAGGTAGGTGACGGTGAGCTGGCCCTTCTCGGCAAAGCCCGGGTCGCTGTGCTGTGCCAGGGTTTCCTGCCAGTCCCAGACGCCGTTGCCCAGTGCGGGTGCCACGCCGAACAGGTCGTTCAGGCGGATCTCGGCGATGCGGTGGATGTTGCGCAGCGCCTCGGCCAGTTCGAAGTCCGGTGGGTTGGAAAGCCGGCGCGCGAAGGTGTTGATGATGTCCTGCCGGGGCAGCCCCGTGCCGCGCGGGCCGCGCACCGCGAGGATGAACGGGAAGCCGAAGCGTGCGTTGTACTCGGCGTTGAGCTGCTGGATGCGCGCGAACTCTTCGGGCGTGCACTGCGTGAGGCTGGCCGTGCCCTGCTCGCGGGCCGACTCGGCCGTGAGCGCGTTCGCCACCATGGCCTTGCCCGCCAGTTCCGGATGGGCGCGCACCAGGGCCAGCTGCGCCTCGCGCGGCGCCTGGGCCAGCACGCGCACCATGCGTGCTTGAACTGCGCGAGCGAGCGGAAGGGCCGCGCGGCGAGCGCCTGCGTGGCGATCCACGGCGAATGCTCGTACAGGCCGTCCAGCAGGCGGGCGGCCTCTTCGGGGGGGGCGGCATTCAGTTGTTCGAGGGTGAGGGGCATGGCGTTCACTCCGGGCAGGGATGGGCCTCGGCCCAGTGGCGTGCGATGTCGATGCGGCGGCACACCCACACGTGGTCGTGCCGCTGCACGTGGTCCAGGAAGCGCTGCAGCGCGGTGATGCGGCCCGGGCGCCCGAGCAGCCGGCAGTGCATGCCGATGCTCATCATCCTGGGGCGGTCGTCGCCAGCGGGGTCGCCCTCGGCATACAGCGCATCGAACGTGTCCTTCATGTACTGGAAGAACGGGTCGGCGTGCGAGTAGCCCTGGGGCAGCGCGAAGCGCATGTCGTTGCAGTCGAGCGTGTAGGGCACGATGAGCTGCCGGGCCGTGCTGCCGTCGGTCCGGGCGACCTTCATCCAGAAGGGCAGGTCGTCGCCGTAGTAGTCGCTGTCGTAGGCAAAGCCGCCGTGGTCGGCCACCAGGCGGCGGGTGTTGGGGCTGTCGCGGCCGGTGTACCAGCCTGCGCCGTGCACCGTGCCGGGCGCGCCGTGCCGCTGGCCCGTGAGCGCCTCGAAGATGGACAGGGCCTCGGCCATGTGGGCGCGCTCCACGGCCTCGGGCACGTTCTGGTAGTGGATCCACTTGAGACCGTGGCAGGCGATCTCGTGGCCCAGTTCCATGAAGGCGGCGGTGACGTCGGGGTGGCGCTGCAAGGCCGTCGCCACGCCGAACACGGTGAGCGGCAGGCCGCGCTTTTCGAACTCGCGCAGCAGGCGCCACACGCCGGCGCGCGAGCCGTATTCGTAGATCCCCTCCATGCTGATGTGCCGGTCGGGGTAGCTGGCCGGGTTGAACATTTCCGACAGGAACTGCTCGCTGCCGGCATCGCCGTGCAGCACGGCGTTCTCGCCGCCTTCCTCGTAGTTCAGCACGAACTGCACGGCGATGCGGGCGTTGCCCGGCCAGCGCGCGTGCGGCGGATTGCGCCCGTAGCCCACGAGGTCGCGGGGGTAGGGCAGGGTGGCGTCGTAGATCGGGGCGGCGGTCATCGGGTCCTCACGAAAGAGCCATGGAGATGTCGTTGGGGGGCAGCTTGCGGTCGAACATCAGGCTGTCCTGCACATGCAGCAGGTGCGCGTCCATCAGGCGCACGGCGCGCTCCTCGTCGCGCGCGGCCAGGGCCCTGACGATCTCGGCATGCTCGTCGTGCGAGTGCGCGGCCTCGTCGGCGCTCTGGTACATGAGCGTGATCAGCGCACAGCGCGAGATCAGCTCCTGCAGCATCTGTGCCAGCACCTGGTTGCCCATCAGCTCGGCCATGCGCACATGGAAGTCGCCCAGCAGTTCGGTGCGGTCCTGCACGTCGGCGCCGTCCACGGCGGCCTTCTCGCGGGCCACGTGCTCGCGCAGGGCGCGGATGCGGGCGGGGGTGACCTCTCGCACGAAGGCGCGGGTCATCTCGGCCTCCAGCATGCGGCGCACGGCGAACACCTGCCGCGCCTCGTCGGCGGAGGGCGCGGCCACGAAGGCGCCGCGCGCGGGCGCCAGGCGCACCAGCCGCTTTTGCGACAGCTGGAACAGCGCCTGCCGCACCAGCGTGCGCGAGACGCCGAAATGGTCGGCCAGTTTCTGCTCCACCAGCTTGGCGCCCGGCAGCAGCCGGTGCTCGACGATGGCCCGCGTCAGGTCGCCGACGATGGCACTGGTGGTGGAGGTTTCCATCGGCGCATGATAGCCGTGGCCCAGCAATGTGTATACAGTTTTGGTGGACGATGTGGCGCCGACCCGTTCGGCCAGAATCCGGGGATGACCACCCCCAACAACCCTGCCGCCGCCGGCCTGCCGGCCTTGCCCGTGTCGCCGCCGGCAGCCAGCCGGCCGCGTTCCTCCGCCATCTGTACGACGTGGCCGTGCACGCCGCGTTGCCGGCCCATGGCCTGGC
>NZ_BAAJYR010000139.1:0-9506 GCF_057546605.1 Acidovorax sp. KPB24-03
CCTGAAACCCCCCGCGCGCCTGGCGCTGATCGAAGGGCCCGCTCAGAGCGCGGCCGCTTCGGAGGGCGCGCGCGCCATCGTTTGCATGAGCACGTCCGACAGCAGGGCCAGCATGCGGGCGGCATGGCGGTCCGGCGGGCGGTTGGCGGCGTGGTAGGCATGCAGCGCCATGGGGGGCAGGTCGCGCAGCGGCACCGCGGTGATGGCGGCCGGGTCGAGGTTGCGCGCGGTCAGGAAATCGACCACCGTCCACCCCATGCCGCGCTTGACCAGCGCCAGGGCCAACTGCGAGGTCTGCATCTGGATGCCCAACTCGGTGTGCACGCCCAGGCTCTGCGCCAGTTCGGCCATGGGCTGGCGCATGGGCTCGTCGCCCAGCAACTGGATCATGGGCGTGTTGGCCAGGAACGTGATCGGGTCGGACCGGTTCAGCCGCACCGCGCGCAGCCAGATGTCCCGCGCCACGGCGATGAACAGCGGCCCGCTCACCAGGATGCTGCTCTCCAGCTGCGGGTGCGGGTGATCGTAGAAGCCCAGCGCGAAATCCACCGAGCGGGTGAGCAGCGCCTGCGCCATCTGGTCCTGGTGCAGGGTGCGCACTTCCACGCGCACCCGGGGCGATTGCTGGGCATGGCGCTCCAGCACCGCGGGCAGGAATTCGTGCGTGACGGACGGAATCGCCGCCAGCCGCACCAGGCCGCCCTCGGGCTGGCGCAGGTTGTGCGCGGTGCGGCGCAGCGCGTCGAGCTGGCTGTGGATCTGGCTGGAGGCGGTGAACAGCGCCTGCGCCTCCGGCGTGGGCAGCAGGGCCCCGCGGGCCCGGCTGAACAGCGCGTAGCCCAGTTGCAGTTCCGCGTGCGCGATGGTCTTGCTCACCGCCGACGGCGTGATGTTGATCAGCCGGGCAGCCGCGCTCATGTTGCCGGTCTGCATGACGGCCTGGAAGACTTCGAGTTGGCGGAGATTCATCGCAGGGGAGGGAAAACGAGAATATGACCGGAAGTCACACCCGGCCGGCGATTATTCCCCACAGCCCGCCATGCGGCTTCCTACCATACGGCACCCGCGGAAATGCCGCGGGCACAAAAAGTGTCATTCATTACGGAGACTCACATGCTTTCCCCTCTGAAACTGAAGCGCCTGCTGGCCGGCGCCGCCTTCGCAGCCTGGGCCGTCGTGGCCGCGGCCCAGCCCGCCGCCAAGCCCAATGTCGTGGTCCTGGCCACGGGCGGCACCATTGCCGGCGCAGGCGCCTCGGCGACCAACAGCGCGTCCTACGCCGCGGCCAAGGTGCCGGTGGACAAGCTCATCGCGGGCCTGCCCGAGCTGGCGAACGTGGCCAACGTCAAGGGTGAGCAGGTCTTCCAGATCGCTTCGGAGAGCTTCACCAACGAGCAGCTGCTCAAGCTGGGCAAGCGCGTGTCGGCCCTGGCCAAGCAGGCCGACGTGGACGGCATCGTCATCACCCACGGCACCGACACGCTGGAGGAAACCGCGTACTTCCTGAACCTGGTGGTGCGCACCGACAAGCCCATCGTGGTCGTGGGCTCCATGCGCCCCGGCACCTCGCTGTCGGCCGACGGCGCGCTGAACCTGCTGAGCGCCGTCTCGGTGGCGGCCAGCAAGGATTCCTCGGGCAAGGGCGTCCTCGTGACCATGAGCGACGAGATCCAGAGCGGCCGCGACGTGGTCAAGGGCGTCAACATCAAGACGCAGGCGTTCCGCAGCCAGTGGGGCCCGCTGGGCATGGTGGTGGAGGGCAACAACTACTGGTTCCGCGCGCCGGTCAAGCGCCACACCGCGCAATCGGAGTTCAACATCGATGAGATCGAGACGCTCGCCCCCGTGGAGATCGTCTACGGCTACGGCAACGTGCCGCGCTCCACGGTGGACGCCGTGGGCCGCTCGGGCGTCAAGGCGCTGATCCATGCTGGCACCGGCAACGGCTCGGTGGCCGACCGGGTGGTGCCTGCGCTGCAGGAACTGCGCGGCCAGGGCGTGCAGATCATCCGCTCCTCGCGCATCGCCGACGGCTTCGTGCTGCGCAATGCCGAGCAGCCCGACGACAAGTACGACTGGGTGGTCGCCCACGACCTGAACCCCCAGAAGGCCCGCATCCTGGCCGCCGTGGCGCTGACCAAGCCCCAGACCAGCAAGGACCTGCAGCGCATCTTCTGGCAGTACTGACCGGGGCCCGATCCGCGCGGCCGCACGCCAGTGCGGCCTGCGCTGACGCGGTCCGGCGCGGTCCGCTTTCATGAAATTAGGGAATCACCCTTGGCCCTGTGTCACAGTCGGCCCTCCGTGTGCCTTGATAATGGATGCCCCGCCACCGAAAAGACCTCGGTGGCGCGCAATCAAAATCCGGCGGGCGCACCGCCGATCTGGAGCACGACTGACAATGGCTGATTCCTTTTCCTATGAACAACTGATCGCCTCCGGCGAGGGCAAGCTGTTCACCCCTGACAGCGGACGACTGCCGCTGCCGCCCATGCTGATGTTTGACCGCATCACGCACATCGACAGCGATGGTGGGGCGCATGGGCTGGGGAAAATCCGGGCCGAACTCGATGTGCGCCCCGACCTCTGGTTTTTCGACTGCCACTTCCAGGGCGACCCGGTCATGCCGGGCTGCCTGGGGCTGGATGCCATGTGGCAGCTCATCGGTTTCTACCTCACCTGGCTGCAGCTGCCGGGCCGGGGCCGCGCCCTGGGCGCGGGCGAAGTCAAGTTCACCGGCGAAGTCGGCCCCAACGTGAAGCTCGTCACCTATGAAATCGACATCAAGCGCGTGATCAAGCGCAAGCTGGTCATGGCCATCGGCGATGCCCGCCTGCTGGCCGACGGCCAGGAGATCTATGTGGCCAACGACCTGCGCGTGGGCCTTTTCAAGCGTGAAGTCGGGAAGGACGGAGCACCCGCAGCGGGAGCCACGGCATGACCATGAAGAAGCGCGTCGTCATCACGGGTGCGGGCATCGTCTCGTGCATCGGCAATGACCAGCAGGCAGTGACCACGTCGCTGCGCGAAGGCAAGTCCGGCATCCGCGCCATGCCCGAGTTCGCCGAACTCGGCCTGCGCAGCCAGGTGGCGGGCGCGCCGCAGATCGATCTGGACGCGCTCATCGACCGCAAGCAGCGCCGCTTCATGGGCGATGCCGCGGCGTACGCCTACCTGTCGCTGAAGGACGCCATCGCCCAGTCCGGCCTGTCGCCCACCCAGGTGTCCCACCCCCGCACCGGCCTCATCATGGGATCGGGTGGCGGCTCGCCGGCCAACCAGATCGAGGCGGCGGACACGCTGCGCTCCAAGGGCATCCGCCGCGTGGGGCCCTATCAGGTCACGCGCTGCATGGGCTCCACCGTGTCGGCCAACCTGTCCACGGCGTTCGCCATCAAGGGCATCAATTTCTCGATCACCTCGGCCTGCAGCACCTCCGCGCACTGCGTGGGCATGGGGGCGCAGCAGATCGCCTTCGGCCTGCAGGACGTGATGTTCGCGGGCGGCGGCGAAGAGCTCTCCTGGGGCCTGGCCACGCTGTTCGACGGCATGGGCGCCATGTCGGCCAAATTCAACGCCACGCCCGAGACGGCCTCGCGCCCCTACGACGTGGACCGCGACGGCTTCGTGATCGCCGGCGGCGGCGGTGCGCTGGTGCTGGAGAGCCTGGAGCACGCCCAGGCCCGCGGCGCCACCATCCTGGCCGAGATCGTCGGCTTCGGCCTGTCGTCGGACGGCGAAGACATGGTCGCGCCCTCGGGCGACGGCGCCATCGCCTGCATGCGCCAGGCCATCGCCGAAGCGGGCGGCGGCACGATCGATTACGTGAATACGCACGGCACGTCCACCCCCGTGGGCGACCTGCCCGAGCTGCGCGCGCTGCGCGAGGTTTTCGGCGACGCGGTGCCCCCGTTCTCCTCCACCAAGTCGCTCACCGGCCACTCGCAGGGCGCGACGGGCGTGCAGGAAGCGATCTACTGCCTGTACATGCTGCAGGGCGGCTTCATCGCCGGATCGGCCCACATCGAAAACCTGGACCCGGCCGCCGAGGGCATGCCCATCGTGCGCACCTCGCGCGATGCATCGCTGACGACCGTGCTGTCCAACAGCTTCGGCTTCGGCGGCACCAACGCCAGCCTGGTGCTGCGCCGCTGGCAGGATTGAGTGGACGCCCGCGGTGCAACCGCGGTGTATTGCTATGAAGATGATAGCTGCCAGCGCTTGATGCATAAGCGGTGGCGGCTATTTTTGCATGCGGGCGTGGCGGCCCCGTGCCGGGCGTGGCCGATGCGCCGGGCGCGCCTCGTAAAATCGACCGCTTTTGCGCGCGCCTGCGTGCAAACCCTCTCTACCAACCGCATGGCCCCGCCATGCCAGACACACGCATGTTGACCTTCCAGCAAATCATCCTGAAGCTGCAGTCGTACTGGGCCGAACAGGGCTGCGCGCTGCTGCAGCCCTACGACATGGAAGTGGGCGCCGGCACCTCGCACACCGCCACCTTCCTGCGCGCGCTGGGCCCCGAGCCCTGGAAGGCCGCCTACGTGCAGCCCAGCCGCCGCCCCAAGGACGGCCGCTACGGCGAGAACCCCAACCGCCTGCAGCATTACTACCAGTTCCAGGTCGTGCTCAAGCCCGCGCCGGCCAACATCCTGGAGCTGTACCTGGGGTCGCTGGAGGCCCTGGGCTTTGATCTCAAGAAGAACGACATCCGCTTCGTCGAGGACGACTGGGAGAACCCCACGCTCGGCGCCTGGGGCCTCGGCTGGGAGGTGTGGCTCAACGGCATGGAGGTGACGCAGTTCACCTACTTCCAGCAGGTCGGCGGCATCGACTGCAAGCCCGCCACCGGCGAGATCACCTACGGCCTGGAGCGCCTGGCGATGTACCTGCAGGGCGTGGACAACGTCTACAACCTGACCTGGACCGACGGCCTCTCCTACGGCGACGTGTACAAGCAGAACGAGGTGGAGCAGTCCACCTACAACTTCGAGCACTCCGACGCCGACTTCCTGTTCACCGCGTTCAGCGCGCACGAAAGCCAAGCCCAGCACTTGATGGAGCAGCAGCTCGCCCTGCCGGCCTACGAGCAGGTGCTGAAAGCCGCGCACAGCTTCAACCTGCTGGATGCGCGCGGCGCCATCAGCGTGACCGAGCGCGCGGCCTACATCGGCCGCATCCGCAACCTGGCCCGCGCCGTGGCCAAGAGCTACCTCGACAGCCGCGCGCGGCTGGGCTTTCCCATGGCGCCCCAGGAATGGGCCGCCGAAGTGCTGGCCGACCTGGCCCGCGCCGACCAGCAGCAGCAACAGCAGAAGAAGGCGGCCTGAGGCACGCACGCGCATCAGGAAGGAACACAGACCACCATGACCCATCCGAATCTTCTCGTTGAACTGTTCGTCGAAGAACTGCCCCCGAAGGCCCTGCAAAAGCTGGGCGACGCCTTTGCCGGCGTGCTGTTCGAGCAGCTGCAGGCCCAAGGGCTGGCCGCGCCGGGCTCGCGCCTGACGGCCTTCGCTTCGCCGCGCCGCCTGGCCGCGCACATCACCGAAGTGGCGCCCCAGGCCGCCGACAAGGCCGTCTCGCAAAAGCTCATGCCCGTCGCCGTGGGGCTGGATGCCGCCGGCAACGCCACGCCCGCGCTGCTCAAGAAGCTGGCCGCCCTGGGCGCCGACGCCTCCGCCGTGGCCGCGCTGCGCCGCGTGCCGGACGGCAAGGCCGAGGTGCTGTTCCACGACAGCACCGTGCGCGGCGCCACGCTGTCCGAGGGCCTGCAGAAGGCCCTGCACGAATCCATCGCCAAGCTGCCCATCCCGAAGGTGATGCGCTACCAACTCGCCTCCGGCTGCGAGCAGCCCGGCTGGACCAGCGTGAGCTTCGTGCGCCCCGCGCATGGCCTGGTGGCCCTGCACGGCACCGAGGTGCTGCTGTCGGTGAAGGCGCTGGGCCTGACCGCCGGCAACACCACGCACGGCCACCGCTTCGAGGCGGCCGTGGACCCGGTCGTCGTCACCAGTGCCGACAGCTACGCCCAGCAACTGGCCGAGCAGGGCGCGGTGATCGCGAGCTTCGCCGAGCGCCGCGCCGAGATCGTGCGCCAGCTGCAGGCCGCGGCCGCGCGCGTGGGTGGCGGCGTGCGCCCCATCGAGGACGACGCCCTGCTCGACGAGGTGACGGCGCTGGTCGAGCGCCCCAACGTGCTCATCTGCGAGTTCGAAAAAGAGTTTCTCGATGTGCCGCAGGAGTGCCTGATCCTCACGATGAAGGCCAACCAGAAGTACTTCCCGCTGCTGCAGGCCGATGGCCGGCTGTCGCACCAATTCCTGGTGGTGAGCAACATCACGCCCGCCGATGCGAGCGCGGTGGTGCAGGGCAACGAGCGCGTGGTGCGCCCGCGCCTGGCCGACGCCAAGTTCTTCTTCGACCAGGACCGCAAGAAGACGCTGCTGTCGCGCGTGGAGAGCCTCTCCAAGGTGGTCTATCACAACAAGCTGGGCACGCAGGGCGAGCGGGTGGAGCGCGTTAGGACAATAGCCAAGGCGATCGCCGAGCAGCTGTTCGCCGGCATCGGCACGCACCACGCGGACCTGGATTCGGCCGAGGGCGAGATCGCCCGCGACTACCTGCTGTCGTGCGTGGACACCGCCGCGCGGCTGTCCAAGGCCGATCTGGTGACCGACATGGTGGGCGAATTCCCCGAGCTGCAGGGCATCATGGGCGGCTACTACGCCGCCAACGATGGCCTGGCGCACGAAGTGGCCCATGCCATCGAGGACCACTACAAGCCGCGCTTCGCGGGCGACGAGCTGCCGCGCGAGAACGTGGGCGTCATCGTGGCCATGGCCGACAAGCTGGAAACGCTGGTCGGCATGTTCGTGATTGATAACGGCCCTACTGGAGACCGCGATCCTTTTGCGTTGCGTCGCCATGCTTTAGGCGTGATACGCGTGCTGATCGAAAGGCATCTGCCACTGGATCTTTCCTTAATGCTCAGCGAAACTCTGCGCGTTTTCCGAGCTTGGCTCGAGAAAAAAGTGGAAATGGCGTCTTCCTTGCCACAAGCCGAGCGTGTCGCTTTAGATGCCTTGTATCAATTCATTGGGCTGCGAATTAATTCGGGTGTCGCGCTTACTGCCACCCAAGTGTTTGTTAGCGATCGGCTTGCAGGGTATTTGCGCGAGCTTGGTTTCAGCGCTAAAGAAATTGACTCAGTTCTCCAAGGGCCGCCAGAAAGACTTGATGAGGTGCCAAGGCGTCTGGCCGCAGTGCGTGCCTTCGCCGCGTTGCCTGAGGCGCCTGCCCTGGCCGCGGCCAACAAGCGCGTGGGCAACATCCTCAGGAAGGCCGAGGTGGCCGGTCCCGTGGACCCGCACGTCAACCCCGACCTGCTGCAGGAAGAGGCGGAAAAGAACCTCTACGCCGCGCTGCAGCGCTTCGTGCCCGAGGCCGATGCGCAGTTCGACGCGGGCGACTACACCGCCAGCCTGCAGACGCTGGCCGTGCTGCGCGCGCCGGTGGATGCGTTCTTCGACGACGTGATGGTCAACGCCGAGCAACTGGACCTGCGCCTGAACCGCCAGGGCCTGCTCAAGCGCCTGCACGTGGCCATGAACCGCGTGGCCGACCTGTCCCGGCTGGCGGCCTGAGGCAGGGGCCGCGCTGGTGGTAGGCTGGCGCAGTCTTTCACCCGGCGCTCCCACACCATGAAAATCGCCATCCTCGACCGCGACGGCACGCTCAACCCCTCGGGCGAGAGCTTCATCGCTTCGCCCGACGAGTGGACCCCGCTGCCCGGGGCGCTGGAGGCCGTGGCGCGGCTCAACCATGCCGGCTGGCATGTCGTCGTCGCCACCAACCAGCCCGGGCTGGGGCGCGGGCTGTTCGACGTGATGGCGCTCAACGCCATCCACGCCAAGCTGCACCGCAAACTCGCGGCGGTGGGCGGTCGCATCGACGCCGTGTTCTACTGCCCGCACGCACCCGACGACCTGTGCGCCTGCCGCAAGCCGGCGCCGGGCCTGATGGAGCAGATCCGCGACCGCTACGGCGTGGAGGGTGACGAGGTACTGGTGGCCGGCAACTGCGTGGAGCATCTGCGGGCCGGCGCGGCCATCGGTGCGCAGCTGCATCGGGTCGGTGCGGCCCAGGCCGCCGAAGCGCCCCTGGTCGCCTCGGGCGATGCCCTGCTGCCCAGCCCGTGGCCCGAAGGCACGCAGTTCCATGCCAGCCTGGCCGACTTTGCCGACCACGTGGCCGCGCAATCCACCGTGGCGGCGCCGGGCCTGAACATCGCCGTCTGATGTGCTATTAAATTAATAGCTAAAACGGCATATATTCCTAGGGCATGAGCCCTAAAACACCCATTTTTTCCTGATTGCCATGGCCTTGATCCGTTCCATCGTCCACCTGCTCTGGATGGGCATCACCGTGGTGCCCTATACGCTGCTCATCCTGCTGGTGCGGCTGTTCGGCGCCAGCAGCCGCACGCGCTACCGCATCGCGCGGGCGTGGCTCAAGCTCAGCACCGATGCGGCGCGCGTCATCATGGGCATCCGCACGCGCATCACGGGCATGGAGCACCTGCCCACCGACCCCACGCAGGGCGTGGTGCTGCTGGTCAAGCACCAGTCCACCTACGAGACCTTCCTGATGCCGGCGATCATGCCGCGCCCCCTGGCCTACGTGTTCAAGAAGGAACTGCTGTACGTGCCGTTCTTCGGCTGGTCGATCGGCAGCCTGGACATGATCCACATCGACCGCGGCCAGCGCGCCCGCGCCTTCGTGAAGGTGCTGCAGCAGGGCCGCACGCTGCTGGCCAAGGGCACCTGGGTCATCATGTTCCCCGAAGGCACGCGCGTGGAGCGCGGGCGCAAGGGCCAGTACAAGAGCGGCGGCACGCGGCTGGCCATCGAGGCGGGCGTGCCCGTGGTGCCGATCGCCGTCACGTCGGCCAAGGTGTGGCCGCGCAAGGCCTTCATCAAGCGGCCGGGCACGGTGGACGTGTCCATCGGCCGCCCCATCCCGACCGAAGGCCGCAAGCCCGACGAGCTGATGCGCGAGGTCGAGGCCTGGATCGAATCCGAAATGCAGCGCCTCGACCCCGAGGCCTACGCGCCGGGCCGGTGATGCAGCGGCTGGTGCAGCTGGCGCTCGATCTGTTCGGCGGCGCGGCGCCGGCCGAGCCGTCGACTGCGCCTGCCTCGGCGCCCCGTGCCAGGAATTCCAGGCCGAATGCCGCGGATGCCGGCGGTTCGATTGCCGATGATGCTATTAATTTGGTAGCAAAAGACGCTGCCAAGCCAACGCCATCGCCATCGCCATCGCCCGCTCCACCGGTGGCGAAAGCGCCGCCCGTTCCCCTGGGCACGCTGCTCAGCCCCGCGATCTTCCGCCACCCCCGCGCGAGCCGCGAGGTGCTGCTGGGCGACGCCGTCGTGGCCTACGCGCTGCAGCGGGCGCGGCGGCGCACCATCGGGTTCACGGTGGGGGCGGACGGCCTGGCGGTG
>NZ_BAAJYR010000140.1:0-9312 GCF_057546605.1 Acidovorax sp. KPB24-03
CGTTTTGGCCTCAGGCCTCTCCAGGGCGATTGCCGGTGCGGACCGCCCGCCTGCTCAACGCGTGGCCGCGGGCTCCATGCCCGTGCTGCGCACGATCGGGGCGGCCGCTGGCGATGCCAGGAAGCGGATCAGATGGCGCGCGGCATCCGCGTTCTGCGCGCCCTCGGCCACGCCAGCCGAGAAGAACACGCGCTGCTGCACGGCGTCCGGCAAGGGGCCGACGAATTCCAGCTCCTTGAACGGCAGCAATTCGCTCACCTGCTGAAAGCCCAGCTCCGCATCGCCCCGCAGCACCACCGCGCCGACGCGTTCGCTGTAGATCCTGGTGGCCTTGGTCTTCATCGCCTCGGCCACGCCCAGGCGCGGGAACAGTTCGTTGACCAGGTAGGTGCCGCTGGCGCTGGCGGAATAGGCGACCGATTGGGCCTGGAGCAGCGTCTGCTTGAGGGCCTCGGGGCTGCTGATGTCCGGCTTGGGCGTGCCTTTGCGCACGCTCATCCCGATCATGGAACGGGCCAGGTCGACGCGGCTGCCCGCTTGCACCTTGCCCTGCGCCGTCAATTCGTCCAGCCCCGAATCGGCCAGGATCACGATGTCGAACTGCTCGCCCCGCGCCATGCGGCTGGGGATGGAGTCGGGCGCGTTGCCGAGCGATGCGCCACGCGCCGTGACGACCGTGTGGCCGGTGGCCTGCTCGTACAGCGGCACCAGCTGGTCGTAGGCGGCCGAGAAGCCGCCGGAGGTGACCACGCGGATCTCCGCGGCCTGGGCAGCGGGCGGCGCGGCGCCTCCCAGGGCCAGCCCCAGGCCCAGGGCGGTGCCCAGCAGGGTGCGCAGCACGCGGCGCCGGGCGTTGCTGGGCATGGCCGTGGTGGGGGCCGGTGTGAGCGGGAGGTTGAGCGGCATGTCCTTTGTCTCCTGATTTTTTGGGGGGAATGCGTCCGGCCTGCCGTCTCAGTCGGCGGTGATCTTGCGTTCGCGGATGATGCGGCCCCACTTGGCGTGCTCCGCCGCGATGAATTGGCCGAGTTCTTCGCGGCCCGTGGGGCTGGCGGTCTGTCCGTGCTTGAGCAGGTTGTCGCGCACCTCCGGCGTGTTGAGCACCTTGACGATCTCGGTGTTCCAGCGGTCCAGCAGGGGCTTGGGCGTCTTGGCCGAGGCCACGAAGGCATACCAGTTGGTGGCGTTGAAGCCCGGGTAGGTCTCCGCCACGGTGGGCACGTTGGGCAGGTAGGCCGGGCGGGTCAGGCCAGTGGTCGCCAGGGGAATGAGCTTGCCCGATTCGATGTGGGGCAGGGCCGAGGGCGGTGCCGCGTAGAACGCGGTGACCCGCCCGCCCAGCACGTCCTGCAGCGCCGGGGCGCCCCCTTTGTAGGGAACGTGCAGCGTGTCGATCTTCGCCACGTCGTTGAGCAGTTCTCCCGCCAGATGCGCGGCCGAGCCCGGGCCGGTGGAGGCGTAGTCCAGCTTGCCGGGCTCGCGCTTGGCTTTGGCCACGAATTCGCCGAGCGATTTGATGCCGGTGCTGGCGGGCACCACCAGCACATTCGGGAAGGCCACGCCCATCGAGATGGGCGCCAGGTCCTTGAGCGGGTCGTACGCCACCTTCATGAAATGGGGCGCGATGCTCAGCGGCCCGATGGAGCCGAACAGCAGCATGGACCCGTCCGACGGGCCGTTGGCCACCTGGGCATGGGCCAGGTTGCCCCCGGCCCCCGGCTTGTTGTCCACCACCACGCTCTGGCCGATGTTCTCGCCCAGCTTCTTGGCGATGATGCGGGCGGCGATGTCGGCCGAGCCACCTGCGGCGAAGCCGACCACGAGGGTCACCGGCTTCTTGGGCGGAAAGTCCTGCGCCTGGGCGGTGCTGGCGAGGGGGAAGCTGGCGGCCAGGAAGGCTGCCGCGATGAGGGGGCGTCGTTGCATGGGGTATGTCTCCGGGAAAGCGCCGCCGGGTCGTTGGCCCGGCGATCAAGGGCGCATCGTAGGAGGGGCACAATGATCCGTAAATTGCAATTTACGAAACGACTGTTGCATGCGAAGCATCAAATTCGACCTCAAGGAACTGCAGGCCTTCGTGGTCACCGCGGACCAGTCCAGCTTCCGCGTGGCGGCCGAGATCCTGTGCCTGTCCGCCCCGGCCTTGAGCCGGCGGGTGGAACGGCTGGAATCCGCGCTCGGTGCCCGGCTGCTGGAGCGGACCACCCGCACGGTGGAGCTGACCGCCATGGGCCAGGAGTTCCTGCACGAGGCGCGCATGGCATTGACCGGGCTGGACGAGGCGGTTCAGCGCTTCGGCGACCAGGTGCAGTTGCGCCGGGGCCGCGTGACCATTGCCTGCGTGCCGTCCGTGGCCAACCACCTGCTTCCGCGGGCGCTCCAGTCCTTCGCGCAGGCGATGCCCGATGTGCAGGTGCACGTGATCGACGAGAACGCCCAGCAGGTGCTGGAAGCCGTGGCCCGCGGCGAGGCGGACTTCGGCCTGAGCTTCACTGGTACCCAGGAGTCGGCGCTGCTGTTCCAGCCGCTGCTGCGCGAACGCTACGTGCTGGCCATGCCGCGCAGCCATGCCTGGGCGCAGCGCAGCGAGGTGCGTTGGGAGGAACTGGCCGGCCAGCGGCTGGTGTCGGTCTCCAGCCGCAGCAGCAACCGCCTGCTGCTGGACCAGGCCATGGCGGAACTGCCGAATCCTCCCGTCGCCTGGTACGAATGCAACCATGTGACCGGCGCGCTGGCCCTGGTCGAGGCCGGTTTGGGGCTGGCGGCCTTGCCGCAGCTGGCGCTGGCGCCCGCGCATTCCCAGGTGTGCGGTGTGCCGCTGACCGGACCCGACCTGTGGCGCACCCTGGGACTGCTGCAGCGGCGCTCGCGGGAGCTCAGTCCGGTGGCCGAGGCCCTGCGGCAGCGCCTGCTGCAGATGCATGCCGTGGTCTGACGCAGCCGGTTGAATTCGAAGGGCAGGGGCGTTGACGGCCGGCGCGCATCCGCCGCCCTGATGGCATGGTGCAAGGCCTGCTCAAGCCCCTGCCGAACCCGGCGCCAGCCGCGCGGCCAGCAGGTTGGCCGTGTAACGCAGCCGGTCGATGTCCGCATCGGCACGAACGCCGCGGCTGAAGCAGCACAACGTGCCATACACCGCCCCGCCGGACAGGCGCACCGGCGTGCTCAGATGGGTGCCGATGGGGAACCCCGGGTCCGGCGCCTTGCCGGACGCGATGTAGGGCGCGGCATCTTCCATCCGTTCCGGCAGTCGGCCTTCGACCACCCGTTGGCACCAGCTTTCTTCGACCGGGTCGGAGAGGCCGGCTTGAATCGGCGCGAAATCGGGTGCGCTGTCCACGGCCATGATGGTGCGGTGGTCTTCCGTGAGCTGGGACACGAAGGCCACGTCCATGCCCAGCCGCGTGCGCAGCAGTTTCAGCACCTCCGGGACGGCGGCAGGAAGTTCAGGGTCGGCGGAGTCGCTGGTGGCGACCAGCAGCTCCGAAATCTTGACGTCGAGGTCGTCGGGGTCGTAGTCCAAAAGCATGCCTGTCAGTCTAAAGGCAGAGCCTGCGTGCGGCGGAGCACAGGGCCGAATGACACCATCGGCTTGAGAATTATTCTCATATACTGTGCTGCAGCCAGCCAGGCGCCAACCCGTGGGGTGCGGCGCTCCGAGCCAGCGCTTTCGTTTCCCAAATGATCCAGGTCTGCGCCCGTTCGCATGGCGCATCCGCTGTCCGGTCCATGGATGGTGGATTCGGCGTGCGGTGTCGTTGGCCCCCCGGGCCGCAAGCTGCCCGCGGTGTGGCTGGCCTGGTCTGTTGCAATTCCGAAGGAGGCTTGACCATGGCTGCCGATGCACCGTGCCCGGACACTGAAAACCCCACCGACGAGGAATACCGCCTGCCCTGCACCGAGGCGCTGCTGGCCAGCACGATGGCGCTCATGACGGGACACGCGCACACCGCCGAGGCCCCGTATCGCGATGCCATGGCCCGCAAGATCATCGTGAACCTGCAGGCCCTGTCGCAGATGCCGGGGCTGACCTCGCACTTTCGCACCATGCTGCGCAGCCTGCAGACCCACTGGACCCCGGGGCCGGAGCGACAGGCGGCAGCGCAAGAAAACCGCGACCCCGAGCCCCGCCCCCAGGCCCTGTGGCACGCGGCACCGGAGGCGGTGCAGTAGGCCAGCGGTCCTGCCGCACCTTTGGCAGAACTGGGCCGGACCTCGGGCCTCTTCGACTCAGCCGGCCACCTTGATCGCCAGGATCGCCAAGCCAAGCAGAACGAGCACCACGGGCAGAACGCGGGCCCGTGGCCGGGAGGCCTTCGCCGCGATGGCGATCTGGACCACTGCGACAAGGGCAAAGATCGCACCCGCCGCCACGATGGCATTGCCCGACCCGTTTTCGATGGCGTTGGCGGGAATGGACGGGTCCATCCCGTGCATGACGTCGTATGGATTTCGTGGCAGAAGCGCCATGATCAGCAGGCCCAGGATGGACGCTGCATGCAGGCTGATCCGCAAAGGTTTGTTCATGGGTTGCGGATGCATTTTTACCTTTGGCGAAATCGCCGCGATTCAATACACCAGCCGCTCGGGACGCACTTCCTGCAGGATGGTCGTGGCGATTTCCTCGATGCTCTTGGTGGTCGTGGACAGCCAGCGGATGCCCGCGCGCCGCATCATCGCCTCGGCCTCGGACACCTCGTTGCGGCAGTTGTCCAGCGCCGCGTACCGGGAGTTGGGGCGCCGTTCGTTGCGGATCTGCGAAAGCCGCTCGGGCTGGATCGTCAGCCCGAAGATCTTCTTGCGGTGCGGCTCCAGCGCCGGGGGCAGCTGGCGCCGCTCGAAGTCCTCGGGAATCAGCGGATAGTTGGCCACCTTCAGGCCGCACTGCATGGCCAGGTACAGGCTGGTGGGGGTCTTGCCGCTGCGCGACACGCCCACCAGGATCACGTCGGCGCCGGCCAGGTCGCGGTGGCTCTGGCCGTCGTCGTGGTCCAGGCTGAAGTTGATCGCCTCGATGCGGTCGGTGTATTCCTTGCTCAGGCTCACGTCCGAAAAACGCCCCACGCGGTGGTGCGACTTGGTGCCCAGCTCGGTCTCCAGCGGCCGGATGAAGGTGCCGAACATGTCCAGCAGCATGCCCTTGCAGCCTTCCTGGATGACGCGCAGCACGCCCATGTTGACCAAGGTGGTGAAGACGATGGGCTTCTTGCCCTCCACGTCCGCCGTGTGGTTGATCTGCCGCACGGCCTGGTGCGCCTTGTCCTCGGTGTCGATGAAGGGCAGGCGCACGTGGCGCGGCTTCATGTCGAACTGGGCCAGGATGGCGTTGCCGAAGGTTTCGGCCGTGATGCCGGTGCCGTCGGAGATGAAGAAAACGGTGCGCGTGTGCATGGGCAGGGGTTCCGAAGAAGGGGGACGATCCGTCAGCCCGCCGCCAGCGCGGCCGCGCAGGGCAAGCCTACAATGGCGCCCATTATCCAAATTCTCACCATGCACCCCGGCGGCCCACAACCACAACACCAAAGCCGAACGCCGTGCATGGGCGCTCGCCCGCGATTGCTCCCCCGGAGCGCAGGCGCAGACCCAGTTTCAACTTCTGGAGCTATCCCATGTCTGCACTCTTCAACGCGACCGCCCTGGTCGTTCCGTTTGAAAACCTGAGAATGACCGACGTCGAGTCGGTGGGCGGCAAAAACGCCTCCCTCGGCGAGATGATCTCCCAGCTGCCCCAGGGCGTTCGCGTTCCCACGGGCTTTGCCACCACCGCCCACGCGTTCCGCCAGTTCCTCGCCCACGACGGCCTGGCCGACAAGATCAGCAAGCGCCTCGCCGCGCTGGACACCGAAGACGTGCGCGCCCTGGCCGCTGCCGGCGCCGAGATCCGTGCCATGGTCGAGGCCCAGCCGTTCCCGGCCGACCTGCAGCAGGCGATCGCCGAAGCCTTCGCAAAACTGTCCGAAGGCAACCCCCAGGCGAGCTTCGCCGTGCGTTCGTCCGCCACGGCGGAAGACCTGCCCGACGCCTCGTTCGCGGGCCAGCAGGAAACCTTCCTCAACGTGGTCGGCATCGACGACGTGCTGCACAAGATGAAGGAGGTGTTCGCCTCCCTGTACAACGACCGCGCCATCAGCTACCGCGTGCACAAGGGCTTCGCGCACGACGTGGTCGCCCTGTCGGCCGGCGTGCAGCGCATGGTGCGCTCCGACCTGGGCGCGGCGGGCGTGATGTTCACCATCGACACCGAGTCCGGCTTCGAAGAGGTGGTCTTCATCACCAGCAGCTACGGCCTGGGCGAGACGGTGGTGCAGGGCGCCGTGAACCCCGACGAGTTCTATGTGCACAAGCCCATGCTCCAGGCGGGCAACAAGGCCGTGATCCGCCGCAACCTGGGCTCCAAGCTGGTGCAGATGGTCTTCGCCTCGGCCGAGGAGAAGGCCGCCACCGGCAAGCTGGTCAAGACGGTGGACGTGGCGACCGAGCAGCGCAACCGCTTCTCCCTGTCCGATGCCGACGTGGAGCAACTGGCCCATTACGCCCTGGTGATCGAGCAGCACTATGGCCGCCCAATGGACATCGAATGGGGCAAGGACGGCACCGACGGCCTGCTCTACATCCTGCAGGCCCGTCCCGAGACGGTGAAGAGCCAGTCCAAGGGCCAGGCCGAGCAGCGCTTCAAGCTGAAAGGCACGGGCACCGTGCTGGCGGAGGGCCGCGCCATCGGCCAGAAGATCGGCACCGGCCCCGTGCGCCTGGTGAGCGACATCGCCGAAATGGACAAGGTGCAGCCCGGCGACGTGCTGGTCACCGACATGACCGATCCCAACTGGGAGCCCGTGATGAAGCGCGCGAGCGCCATCGTCACCAACCGCGGCGGGCGCACCTGCCACGCGGCCATCATCGCGCGTGAACTGGGCATCCCCGCCGTGGTGGGCTGCGGCGACGCCACCAGCCTGCTCAAGGACGGCACGCTGGTGACGGTGAGCTGCGCCGAGGGCGACACCGGCAAGATCTACGACGGCCTGCTCGAAACCGAAGTGACCGAGGTGCAGCGCGGCGAAATGCCCAAGATCGGCACCAAGATCATGATGAACGTGGGCAACCCGCAGCTGGCCTTCGACTTCTGCCAGCTGCCCAACGACGGCGTGGGCCTGGCCCGGCTGGAGTTCATCATCAACAACAACATCGGCGTGCACCCCAAGGCCATCCTGGACTATCCGGCCGTCGATGCCGACCTGAAGAAGGCCGTGGAATCGGTGGCGCGCGGCCATGCCTCGCCCCGTGCGTTCTACGTGGACAAGGTGGCCGAGGGCGTGGCCACCATCGCCGCCGCCTTCTGGCCCAAGCCGGTGATCGTGCGCCTGTCGGATTTCAAGTCCAACGAGTACCGCAAGCTCATCGGCGGCAGCCGCTACGAGCCCGAGGAAGAAAACCCGATGCTGGGCTTCCGTGGCGCGGCGCGCTACATCAGCGCCGATTTCGGCGAGGCGTTCGCGATGGAGTGCGACGCCATCAAGCGCGTGCGCGGCGAGATGGGCCTGACCAACGTGCAGGTGATGGTGCCCTTCGTGCGCACGCTGGGCCAGGCCGACAAGGTCACCCAGCTGCTGGCCAAGCATGGCCTGAAGCGCGGCGAGGCCGAGCTGAAGGTCATCATGATGTGCGAGGTGCCCAGCAACGCCGTGCTGGCGGACGAGTTCCTGCAGTACTTCGATGGCTTCTCGATCGGCTCCAACGACCTGACCCAGCTCACGCTGGGGCTGGACCGCGACTCGGGGCTCGAGTTGCTCGCGCAGGACTTCGACGAGCGCGACCCCGCCGTGCTGTCCCTGCTGTCGCGTGCCATCGCCGCCTGCAAGGCCCAGGGCAAGTACGTGGGCATCTGCGGACAGGGCCCCAGCGACCACCCGGACTTCGCCGAGTGGCTGGCCAAGGAAGGCATCTCGTCGATCTCGCTCAACCCCGACAGCGTGATCGCCACCTGGCAGCAACTGGCCCGCTGACGGGCCCGGTCCGGCGACCATGCCCACGCGCCCATCGGCGATCGAGGAGCCCGGGGCCGGACATCCCTTTCCGCCCGACCTGCACGATGCCCGCCACCTCTGGCTGAAGGCGGGCCTGCTGCTGGCCTGGGCCGCGGTGTCCTTCGGGGCCTGCTACTTCGCCCGCGACCTGCAGTTCATGGTGGTGGGCGGCTGGCCGCTGGGGTACTGGATCGCGTCGCAGGGCGCGGTGCTGGTGTTCATCGGCATCGTGGCGATCTACTGCGCGGCGATGAACCATTTCGAGCGGCAGGACGCGAACGCGGTGGCCTTTGGCGCGGACACGCCGCCGTCCACCCCCGACGCGCCGGGCCCGGGCGCCCCCGGCAAGCCGCATGGCTGACGCGCAGCCGCAAGCCGCCTACGGCCGGCGGCTGCGCCGCATCCTCGCGCTCTACGTGGCCGGGGTGATCGCCTTCCTGGCCGTCATGGCCTGGGCAGAGCAGCGCGGCCTGTCGCGCCACTGGATCGGCCCCATCTTCCTGTTCCTGTCCGTCATGGTCTATGCGGCCATCGGCGTGTACGGGCGCACGACCGATGCCGACGAGTACTACGTCGCGGGGCGCCGCATTCCGCCCGTGTACAACGGCATGGCGGCGGCGGCCGACTGGATGAGCGCGGCCTCGTTCATCAGCCTGTCGGGCGCGCTGTACCTGCAAGGCTTCTCAGGCGTGCCGGGGCAGGCCGGCGGGCTGGCCTACCTGCTGGGCTGGACGGGCGGGTTCTGCCTCGTGGCGCTGCTGATCGCGCCGCACCTGCGGGCCATGAACCTCTACACCATCCCGGAGTTTTTTCAGGTGCGTTTCGGCGGGCGCTGGCCGCGCGTGATCGCAGCGCTCGCGGCCGTGCTGTGCTCGTTCACCTACGTGGTGGCGCAGATCTACGGCGTGGGCCTGATCGCCTCGCGGCTCACGGGCGTGCAGTTCGAGATCGGCATCATGCTGGGACTGGGCGGGGTGCTGCTGTGCTCCTTCCTGGGCGGCATGCGCGCCATCACCTGGACGCAGGTGGCGCAGTACGTGATGCTGCTGCTCGCGTTCCTCATTCCCGTCTCCTGGCTGGCCTACAAGCAGCTGGGCAATCCCCTGGCGCCGCTGGTGTACGGCACCCAGATCGGCAAGATCGCCGACATGGAGGCCCGGCTGCTCGCCGACCCCGCGGAGCGGCAGGTGGTTGCCGCCTACCAGGCGCGGGCCCAGGAGCTGCAGGCCCGGCTGCAGGATGTGGGCGCGGCGCTGGAGCGCGAGCGCGAAGCGGCCCGCCAGCGCATCCG
>NZ_BAAJYR010000141.1:0-9202 GCF_057546605.1 Acidovorax sp. KPB24-03
GAGGCGCGGCCTGCGGGCTTGCCGCAGTGGCCGCGCCGGCTGCGCTGGCCGGTGCCGCGCCCGGACCTGCTGCCGCCAGGCGGCGGAACACCAGCAGGTCGTACTGCGAGGTGTAGTCGTAGTGCGATGGCAGCTGCGCGTTCAGCAGGTCGGACACGTGCAGGTCCACCAGTTGCAGGCCGGTGGTGGCTTGCAGCGCGGCCTGCAGCAGGCCCAGTTGTTCGCCGAAGGCCGCGCGGGTGCACGAGATCCAGTAAAAGCCGGCGGCCGGGGGCTGGGAGGGCAGGGCGGCCAGCTCGGTGGCGTTGCCCTGGTGGATGTGAAAGATGCGCATGGAGGCCTGGGGCAGGGCGGGGAAGACGCCGGCGCCGGCCCTGCGGGCAGGCGGCCGGGGTGCGGTCGCTTACTTTTGCAGCAGCCGCGCCGCGTCGCGGGCGAAATACGTCAGCACGCCGTCGGCGCCGGCGCGCTTGAAGGCCAGCAGGCTTTCCATCATCACCGCGTCGTGGTCGAGCCAGCCGTTGGCGGCCGCGGCCTTGAGCATGGCGTACTCGCCGCTCACCTGGTAGGCGAAGGTGGGCACGCGGAATTCGTCCTTCACGCGGCGCACCACGTCCAGGTACGGCATGCCGGGCTTGACCATCACCATGTCGGCGCCTTCGGCGATATCGAGGGCGACCTCGCGCAGCGCCTCGTCGGTGTTGCCCGGGTCCATCTGGTACACGTTCTTGTCGGCCTTGCCCAGGGCGCCGCGCGTGCCCACGGCATCGCGGAACGGGCCGTAGAAGGCACTCGCGTACTTGGCGCTGTAGGCCATGATGCGCGTGTGGATGTGGCCCTGCACTTCGAGCGCCTCGCGGATCGCACCGATGCGCCCGTCCATCATGTCGCTGGGCGCCACGATGTCCACGCCCGCCTCGGCATGCGTGAGCGCCTGCCCGGTGAGGATCTCCACCGTTTCGTCGTTGATGATGTAGCCGGTGGCATCGAGCACGCCGTCCTGGCCGTGGCTCGTGTAGGGGTCCAGCGCCACGTCGGTCATCACGCCCAGCGCGGGGAATTCCTTCTTGAGCGCCCGCACCACGCGGGGAATCAGGCCCTCGGGATTGAGCGCCTCCTTGCCGTCCGGCGCCTTGAGCGATGGGTCGATGGCCGGAAACAGCGCCAGCACCGGAATGCCCAGCTTCACGCAATCCTCGGCCACCGGCAGCAGGAGGTCCAGGCTCAGGCGCTCCACGCCCGGCATCGACGCGATGGCCTCGCTGCGGCCCTGGCCTTCGTGCACGAACACGGGGTAGATCAGATCGTGCGGCGTGACGGCATGCTCGCGCACGAGGTTGCGGGTGAAGGCATCGCGGCGCAGGCGGCGCGGGCGGTTCTGGGGGAAGGGGGTGGGGCTGGACAGATGCATCCCGAAATTGTGCGCCACATTGCGCCGGGGCGGTCTCCGCCCGGCCCTTCGACGTGACGCCGGCCGCCGTGGTTTTTGCGCGTCGGACTCCGCCGGACGGCCCGGCACGGCACGTACACTGCCCCCATGCTCTGGGTCAAAGCCTTTCACATCGTCTTCGTGGCCAGTTGGTTCGCCGGCCTGTTCTACCTGCCTCGGATCTTCGTCAACCTGGCCATGGTGGCACCGGGCTCGGCCGCCGAGCGAGACCGGCTCCTGCTCATGGCGCGCAAGCTGCTGCGTTTCACCACCTTCCTGGCCGTGCCGGCCATCGCGCTGGGGCTGTGGCTTTACCTGGGGTACGGCATCGGCCGCGGGCCGGGCAACGGCTGGATGCACGCCAAGCTCCTGGTCGTGGTGCTCGCCGTGGGCTATCACCATGCCTGCGGCGTCCTGCTGCGCAAGCTGGCCAGCGGCCAGAGCCGGCGCAGCCACCGCTGGTTCCGCTGGTTCAACGAGGTGCCGGTGCTGCTGCTGGTGGCCGCGGTGGTGCTGGTCGTCGTCAAACCCTTCTGACGCGCCGGCCGCGCGCCCCCGCCGTGCACAAGACATCCGCCTGGCCCCTGGCGCTGATCTACGCGGCCCTCGTGGTCTTCGCCAGCCTGTTCCCCTTCGACGGCTGGCGCGAGCAGGGCATCTCGCCGTGGGTGTTCCTCACCGCCCGCATCCCCCCGCCGTACTGGACGTGGTTCGACGTCAACATCAACATCGCCGGCTATGCGCCGTTCGGCTTCCTGCTGGCGCTGGCCCTGCTGCGCACCGGCTGGCCGCGCTCTGCGGTGCCCGTGGCCGCGTTGGCGGGCGCGCTGCTCTCGATGCTGATGGAGTTCCTGCAGATCTACCTGCCGCGGCGCGTGCCCTCCAACATGGACCTGGTGCTGAACGCGCTGGGCACACTGGGCGGTGCGCTGCTGGCGGCGCTGCTGGAGCGGCTGGGCGCGCTGGCCCGCTGGAGCCGGCTGCGGGCGCGGTGGTTCGTCGCCGACGCCAGCGGGGCGCTGGCCTTGCTCGCGCTGTGGCCGGTGGCGCTGCTGTTTCCCGCCGCCGTGCCGTTCGGGCTGGGACAGATGTGGGAGCGCCTTGAGATCGCGCTGGAAGACCTGCTGGCCGACACCCCGTTCCTGGACTGGCTGCCGCTGCGCGAAACGCCCCTGGAGGCCCTGTCGCCCAGTGCCGAACTGCTGGCCGTGATGCTGGGCCTGCTCGTGCCCTGCCTGCTGGGCTACTGCGTGATCCGCCACATCGGCCGCCGTGTGGCTTTCTCGCTGGCCACGGTGGTGGCGGGCGTGTCGGTGACCGCGCTGTCCTCCGCGCTCAGCTACGGCCCGGCGCATGCCTGGGAGTGGCTCGGCACCCCGGCCCGCGTGGGCGTGTGGGCCGGCATGGCCGTCGCGCTGATGCTGACCGGCCTGCCCCGCCGGGCCAGCGCCGCCGTGCTGCTATTGCTGCTAATGCTGCACCTGAACATCCTCAACCAGGCGCCCACCAGCGCCTATTTCGCCGACACCCTGCAGGCCTGGGAGCAGGGCCGCTTCATCCGCTTCTACGGCCTGGGCCAATGGCTGGGCTGGCTCTGGCCCTACGCCACCCTGGTCTATGTGGTGCAGCGCGTGGCCCGGCGCGACCGGGACCCGGCCGAGGGCCACGCGGATACCCCTGTTCGCATCGGCTCCTAAAATGCCCGGATGACCGACACCCCCACGCCGTCAGCCGCGCAGCCTGGCTACTACGCCCGCCACATCTTCTTTTGCCTGAACGACCGTACCAACGGCGAGGACAGCTGCGCCCACCACGGTGCGCAGGCCGCGTTCGACCGCTGCAAGTCCCAGGTCAAGGCGGCTGGCCTGTCCGGCCCCGGCAAGGTGCGGGTGAACAAGGCCGGCTGCCTGGACCGCTGCGCCGGCGGGCCCGTCGCCGTGGTCTATCCGGAAGGCACCTGGTACACCTTCGTGGATGGCAGCGACATCGACGAAATCGTGGAATCGCACCTGAAGAACGGCCAGGTCGTCGAGCGCCTGCTCACGCCGCCGGAACTCGGGCGCTGATTCGCGCGCCGATCGGTTTTTAAGTGTTTTTGGCTGTCTGCCCTAGATTTTATTGTCCTGACAGCTATTTATTTGATAGCAAATCCAGTGAATGCCCAGACTGAACGCCTGACCCTCACCGGCGCTGCCGGTGCCATCGAAGCGGCACGCGATGCGGCCCAGGCGCCGGACGGCGCGCCCTCGCGCGGCGTGGCGGTGATCGCCCACCCGCACCCCCTGTTCGGCGGAACCATGGACAACAAGGTGGTGCAGACCCTGGCGCGCGCCTTCGTGCACAGCGGCTGGACCGCCGTGCGCTTCAATTTCCGCGGCGTGGGCGCCAGCGCCGGCACGCATGACGCGGGCCAGGGCGAGCTGGAAGACTTCCTGGAGGTGGTGCGCCAGGCGGCGCCCGAGGGGCCGCTGGCCCTGGCGGGCTTCTCGTTCGGCGCCTTCGTCACCAGCCATGCGCTGGAGCGCCTGTGGAGCGAGCGCAGCATCGAGCGGGTGGTGCTGGTCGGCACCGCCGCCAGCCGCTTCACCGTGGCGCCCGTGCCGGCCGAGGCGCATGCGCGCACGCTGGTCGTGCACGGCGAGCAGGACGACACCGTGCCGCTGTCGGCCGTCATGGACTGGGCGCGGCCGCAGATACTCCCCGTCACAGTCGTGCCCGGCGGCGGTCATTTCTTTCACGGACAATTGCCGCTCCTGAAAAACCTGGTGTCCCGCCACCTGCTGGCGGGGAACTGACTGCCCTCCAGACGCTCCCTACCGGGCACCGCACGGCGCGCCATCCTCCGCCGCCGTTTTTGACCGTTTGGTTTGTTTCCTTGCCCCGAATGCCTGTTTCCATGAAGCCCTTCCTCTCCACGCTGCGTTCTTTCGTTCTTGCCGCCGTGCTGGCGCCTGCCGCCCTCTGGGCGCAGGGCCAGGCCCCCCAGCCCCCGGAGATCGCTGCGCGCAACTACCTGCTGCTCGACGTGACCGCCGGCCAGGTGCTCGCCGCCAAGGACATCGACGCGCCGGTGGAGCAGGCATCGCTCACCAAGCTCATGACGGGCTACCTGGTCTTCGACGCGCTGCGCGCCAAGAAGATCACGCTGGAGCAGAAGCTGCCCGTGAGCGTGCTGGCGTGGAAGATGCCCGGCTCGCGCATGTTCATCGATCCCAAGATGCAGGTGCCGGTGGAAGACCTCATCAAGGGGATGATCGTGCAGTCGGGCAACGACGCCACCATGGCCCTGGCCGAAGGCGTGGGCGGCACGGCCGAGAACTTCGTCAAGCTCATGAACGACCAGGCCAAGGCCCTGGGCATGAAGAACACGGCCTACAAGAACCCCGAAGGCCTGACCGAGCCGGGCCACACGACCACCGCGCGCGACCTGGGCGTGCTGGCCACCCGCCTGATGCAGGAATTCCCGGAGTACATGCATTACTACGCGACCAAGCACTACGCGTACCCGGGCACGCCGCCCTCCAATGGCACCAACCGCAATTCGCTGCTGTTCCGCGATCCCACGGTGGACGGCCTCAAGACCGGCCACACCGCCGCTGCCGGCTACTGCCTGGTGGCCACGTCCAAGCGCGACTTTCCGAACGTCGGCCAGCGCCGTCTGCTGTCCATCGTGCTGGGGGCCTCCAGCGAGAACGCCCGGGCGAACGAGAGCCAGAAGCTCCTGAACTGGGGCTACACGGCCTTCGACGCCGTCAAGCTGTTCGACGCCGGCCAGCCCGCCGCCACGCCGGCCGTCTGGAAGGGCAAGCAGAACACCATCCAGATCGGCCGCCCGGACGCCATCGTCGTCACCGTGCCGTCGGGCAGCGCCGGCAAGGTCACGACCCAGATCGTGCGCACCGACCCGCTGGTGGCACCATTCACCAAGGGCCAGTCGATCGGCACCCTGAAGGTGTCGCTGGGTGAGCAGCCCATCGCCGAAGTGCCGCTGGTGGCGTTGGAGACGGTGGAGCAGGCCGGCATCTTCGGCCGCGCCTGGGATGCCATCCGCCTGTGGATCAAGTGACACGGCGGCGGCCGGCTGGCCGCCCCGCGATTGCTCCATCAGCGCCAACCTGCTACATTAGAAGGCTTTTCGGAATTTCCGAAGGGATTCACGTTTTCGTTTTTCACGAAGCATTTCACGTTTAGGGACGTATTCATGCCAACCATCAATCAACTGGTCCGTCAGGGTCGCGAGGTCGAAAAGATCAAGTCGAAGAGCCCCGCGATGGAAAACTCTCCTCAGCGCCGCGGCGTGTGCACCCGTGTGTACACCACGACGCCAAAGAAGCCTAACTCCGCTCTGCGGAAGGTCGCCAAGGTTCGCCTGACCAACGGTTTCGAAGTCATTTCCTACATCGGCGGCGAAGGCCACAACCTGCAGGAACACAGCGTCGTGCTGGTTCGCGGCGGTCGTGTCAAGGACTTGCCCGGTGTGCGTTACCACATCGTGCGTGGCTCGCTCGACTTGCAAGGCGTGAAAGACCGCAAGCAAGCGCGCTCCAAGTACGGTGCCAAGAAGCCCAAGGCCAAGTAAGCCCTGCGCTTTTTTGCAAAAGATATCCGGTGCTGTTTCCCGCGTGGCGCGGTGATCCAGCGTAGTGACCCCAAGCGCAACTGTCTTGCGTGGGTCGAGTAAGTGGGAGTCCTGAATGGCTCTCGCGGTGTCTGAAAAGATGCCAACTGAAGCAAACATGAGGTGAAAAAAATGCCACGTCGTCGCGAAGTCCCCAAACGTGAAATCCTGCCGGATCCCAAGTTCGGCAATGTAGAGCTGTCCAAATTCATGAACGTGATCATGGAAGGCGGCAAAAAGGCAGTGGCAGAGCGCATCATTTACGGCGCTCTGGAACTGATCGAGAAGAAGCACCCTGACAAGGACCCTCTGGAAGCGTTCACCGTTGCCATCAACAACGTGAAGCCCATGGTCGAAGTGAAGTCCCGCCGCGTGGGCGGTGCCAACTACCAGGTGCCTGTGGAAGTGCGCCCCGTGCGCCGTCTGGCACTGTCGATGCGCTGGATCAAGGAAGCCGCCCGCAAGCGTGGCGAAAAAGTCGATGGCGCAACGCCTGGCCAACGAACTGCTGGAAGCCACGGAAGGCCGTGGCGGCGCGATGAAGCGCCGTGACGAAGTGCACCGCATGGCCGAAGCCAACAAGGCATTCAGCCACTTCCGCTTCTAAGCCTCCAGGCTTTCTCCGGTGCAAACGTAAGGCCGCTGGCATTTTCTGCCTGCGGCCTTATCTTGATTCAGGTCGCCGGCAAATTGTGGTGCTGCGTCGCAAAAGCGGGTGGCCCATCACAACGAACACAACGTTCAACCAAGGATTTACCATGGCTCGCAAGACCCCCATCGAGCGCTACCGCAATATCGGTATCTCGGCCCACATCGACGCTGGCAAGACCACGACGACCGAGCGGATTCTTTTCTACACCGGTGTGAACCACAAGATCGGTGAAGTGCATGACGGCGCAGCCACCATGGACTGGATGGAGCAGGAGCAAGAGCGCGGCATCACGATCACGTCGGCTGCCACCACCTGCTTCTGGAGCGGCATGGACCGTTCGTTCCCCGAGCACCGCATCAACATCATCGACACCCCCGGCCACGTGGACTTCACGATCGAAGTGGAGCGCTCCATGCGCGTGCTCGACGGCGCCTGCATGGTGTACTGCGCCGTGGGCGGCGTGCAGCCACAGTCGGAAACGGTGTGGCGCCAGGCGAACAAGTACAAGGTGCCCCGCCTCGCGTTCGTGAACAAGATGGACCGTACCGGTGCCAACTTCTTCAAGGTCGTCGAGCAGATGAAGCTGCGCCTGAAGGCCAACCCCGTGCCGATCGTGATCCCGATCGGTGCCGAAGAAAACTTCACGGGCGTGGTCGACCTGCGCAAGATGAAGGCCATCATCTGGGACGAGGCCTCGCAAGGCATGAAGTTTACCTTCGAAGAGATCCCCGCTGATCTGCTGGAAACGGCCAAGGAATGGCGCGAGAAGATGGTCGAGGCGGCTGCTGAAGCCTCCGAAGACCTGATGAACAAGTACCTGGAAGAAGGTGATCTTTCCGAAGAGGAAATCACCCTCGGCCTGCGCACGCGTGCCATCGCCTGCGAAATCCAGCCCATGCTGTGTGGTACGGCCTTCAAGAACAAGGGTGTGCAGCGCATGCTGGACGCCGTGATCGAACTGATGCCTTCGCCGGTGGACATTCCTCCCGTGGGCGGCACCGACGACGACGAGCAACCGACGAGCCGCAAGGCCGACGACTCGGAAAAGTTCTCTGCCCTGGCGTTCAAGCTGATGACCGACCCATTCGTGGGCCAGTTGACGTTCGTGCGTGTGTATTCCGGCGTTCTGTCCAAGGGCGACACGGTGTACAACCCCGTGCGCGGCAAGAAGGAGCGCATCGGCCGTATCGTGCAGATGCACGCCAACAACCGCGAAGAAGTCGATGAGATCCGCGCTGGCGACATCGCCGCCTGCGTGGGTCTGAAAGACGTGACGACCGGTGAAACCCTGTGCGATCCCTCGGCCATCGTGACGCTGGAGCGCATGGTGTTCCCCGAGCCCGTGATCCGTCAGGCCGTGGAGCCGAAGTCGAAGGCCGACCAGGAAAAGATGGGTATCGCGCTGGGTCGTCTGGCTGCCGAAGATCCTTCGTTCCGCGTCAGCACCGACGAAGAATCCGGCCAGACCATCATCGGCGGCATGGGCGAGCTCCACCTGGAAATCATCGTGGACCGCATGAAGCGCGAATTCGGCGTGGAAGCCAACGTGGGCAAGCCCCAGGTGGCCTACCGCGAAACCATCCGCAAGACGGTGGAAGAGGCCGAAGGCAAGTTCGTTCGCCAGTCCGGTGGTAAGGGTCAGTACGGCCACGTCGTGCTCAAGATCGAGCCGAACGAAGCCGGCAAGGGCATCGAGTTCGTCGACGCCATCAAGGGCGGTGTGGTTCCTCGCGAATTCATCCCCGCGGTTGAAAAGGGCATCAACGAAGCCGTCACGCAAGGCGTGCTGGCCGGCTACCCGGTGGTGGACGTCAAGGTCACGCTGCACTTCGGTTCGTACCACGATGTGGACTCGAACGAACTCGCGTTCAAGATGGCCGCCATCTTCGGTTTCAAGGAAGGTTGCCGCAAGGCCAACCCCGTGATTCTCGAGCCCATGATGGCCGTGGAAGTCGAAACGCCGGAAGACTACGCCGGTACGGTGATGGGCGACTTGTCGTCCCGCCGTGGCATGGTGCAGGGCATGGACGACATGGTCGGCGGCGGCAAGGCCATCAAGGCGGAAGTGCCCCTGTCGGAAATGTTCGGCTACTCGACCTCGCTGCGCTCCGCAACGCAAGGCCGTGCCACCTACTCGATGGAATTCAAGCACTACAGCGAAGCCCCTCGCAACGTGTCGGAAGCCATCATGGCTGCACGCGCCAAGTAATTGGCAAAGGGAGGGGCGGCTTTGGCGGCCCCTTTCGGTTGGTTTGATGGAATTGGTTGCCAGCGACTATCGAGTAGGCGCTGGCAGCTATGAAAAAAATAGCAGCAAGATCCTTGCAATCTGCGACCCGGTGCCGTCCTGTTGCCCTGTGCGGGACGACTCAGCAATCGGGTGCAGACGTTAAACCCTGACACAGGCATTGCTCTTTGGAGATTCAAAAGGCAAAAGGTAAGTTCAAACGTACCAAGCCCCACGTGAACGTGGCACCATCGGACGTGGACCATGGCAAGACGA
>NZ_BAAJYR010000142.1:0-9127 GCF_057546605.1 Acidovorax sp. KPB24-03
AAAATCCAGGCACGCTTTGGCGATGTGCCGCAGGCGCCGGGCACCCACCTTGTCCTGCGAACGGACGTCATAGCTCACAAGCACCATCATGATCGGCGATGCCTCATTTCCAAAGGAAGGGTGGGTAGGCGTCGAGGTCGCCGCGCAAATGGCGGGCCAGCAATTGGGCCTGGATGAATGGAAACAGCCCGATGGGTGCCTTTTCTTCCAGAAAAACGTGCCGCAGCGTTTCGCGCTTGCGCTCCTGGTAGGCCGTCAGCACCGTCTTGCGCGATTCTTCGCGCAGCAGCACGGCGCCGTTGTCCATCGTCTGAAAATCGCGCTCGCCGATCTGGCGCAAGTTGATCAGCGACAGCGCCAGCCGGTCGGTCAGCAGCGGCCGAAACTCCTCCAGAAGATCCAGCGCCAAGCTGGGCCGGCCTGGCCGGTCGCGGTGCAGAAAGCCCACCGCCGGGTCCAGCCCCACGCTTTCCAGGGCCGAGCGGCAATCGTGGGTCACCAGCGTGTATAAAAAAGAGAGCAGGGCGTTGACCGCATCCAGCGGCGGCCTGCGGCTGCGCCCGGTGAACCGCATGGCGGTGCCGGGCACGCGGATGAGGTGGTCGAACACCCCGAAGTAAGCCTGCGCCGCTTCGCCCTCGTACCCGCGCAGCAGGTCCACCGACGGTGTCTGGGCCAACTTGCCGGCGATGCGTTCCAGACGCTGGTGGGCATGCGCCAGGGCGGCTTCGTCTCCGGCCGCCAGCTTGCTGCTGTGATCGCGCAGGGCCCGGCCCAGCACGGCGCGCTGGTTGTGCAGCTTGCCCTGCAGAAGATTGCGCACGATGCCGGCACACCCCTCGGGGTTGTCCGCGTTGCGGTACTGCGCGCGCCGCAGCAGGACGTTGCCGGACACGGGTCCTTCCACCCGCGCCAGAAACCTGCCGTTGGTCGTGAGAAAGCAGGTGCTGATGCCCTGCTCCGCGCAATAGCCCAGCAAAGGGGGCGACACCAGCACGCGGCCAAAGCACACCAGGCTTTCCAGCATGTGCACGGGCAGCCGGGCACGCACCGTTTGCTCGACTTCCATCACGATGTTCGCACCGTCCTTGTGAAGCCAGGCGCCTTCGGTGGTCACATACAGGGTGTTCAGCTGTCTGCGCATGGTGGCTCCGCCTCGCTGTCTTCTTTCAGTTGCCGTGCGAGCCAGTCGTTCACGCTGCTCTGGCGTCTCAGCAGCTTGGGCTGGCACAGGTCGAGCAGCGAGCAGGCATCGCAGCGCTTGGGGCTGTACTGCGCGGTGGGTGTGATGTTCGCGTCCAGCATGGCGCGTGTGGCACCGATGGTTTCCCGCGTGAGTTGGCGCAGGGCCTGATCGAACGGCACATCGGTGCGCCGGCGTGTCTCGCCATAGAACAGGGCGCCCTGCGCAATCGGCTGCTCCAGCATCGCTTCCAGGCACAGGGCCTGTGCGCACAGTTGCACTTCGTCCGCGCGATGGGCCTTGGGCCGCCCGCGTTTGTATTCCACGGGAAACGCCTGTTCGCCGTCTTCGATCTCGTGGAACTCCACCACATCCGCAATGCCGGTGATGCCCAGCCCCGGGTGCGCCAGCGGCATGGCCGTGACCGTGCGCACACCGCGTCGGCGCTCGCCCCGGGGCTTGTCGGCGCGCTCGTGCAGCACCCGCCCCTCTGCAGTGTGGCGGCTTTCCGCCCACAGTTGCTCCACGTGGATGAGGGCGCACTGGCGAGGGCAATACCGGTAGTGTTGCAGCGCCGAAAGGGGAATGAAGTCCGATTCGTCCACGGCCTGCCTCCAGGCGTGCGAAGCCGCGCTAGATCAGCTCACGAACGGCCACGCCCGAAGGAATGGCCGCTTGGTCGATCTCCACGCGGTAATCCGCAAACCGGCGTGGAGCGCTATCCGTATCGGCCTGTGCCGGTGTGATCCGGACGGCATCGAACAGCACATGCGCTGGTGCATTGCCCATGGCGCTTTCATGCTCGAACACGATCAGCTTGCGTGCCGCCATTTCGCCGCGTGCGGCCGAGCGGTCGTGTTCGAACATGTTGATGAGCGCGCGCCAGAACAGCTCCAGGTCTGCGTCGGAAAAGCCCGTGCGCTCGGCCAGCTTGGCCGAAACAAAACCGTGCGCGCGGTACAGGCCATAGGGAATGATGTGCTTTCGGCCCATGGTGCGGTTGTCGCCGCTCTGTGCCTCGGCCTCCTTCTCGGTGGTCACGGCCATGCGGGTGATCGAAATCTCCAGCGGCACCACGGGGTCGATGGAGGTGGCGAAAGCCATCTGCACCGGCCCGCGCACCTGGCCCGCGTTGACACCCGTGGTCATCACCGCGCCGAAGGTGCGCACGTCGAAGAAGTTGTTGCACATCCATTGCGTGATGGCGCGGGCTTTCTCTTCTTCCTTGGGCAGCTTCTTGTCTTCAGGTTTCAGCGACTGGGCATCGTAGGCTTTGCGGTGCTGGTTGTTGAGCACGGCCTTTTCCTGCATGTAGATGGCATAGCCCGCGTCGGCCGGTTTGTCCAGGCTGACGAAGTTGCGGATCTTGCGCTTCAGGCACACGTCGGTCACCAGGCCCCGGTTGGTCTCGGGGTCCAGGCGCGGCAGGTTGCCGGCGTCTGGATCGCCATTGGGGTTGCCGTTGGTGATGTCGAAAAGGTAGACGAACTCGTAGCGGTGGGCAATGGCGGTCATGCGGGGGCTCCCTCGGTGTTGTCGGTGTTGGAATCTGCGGTGTCTTGTTCGGCCTCCGTGCCGCCTTTGGTGAAACGGCTTTGGGACTGGTGGTAGTACCCGATGGCGAAGCGGCCCTGGTCCTCGATGCGCAAGCTGCGCGGAAACTGCTCCCCCAGGCCATCGACGATTTCGCGGATGTCCTTTTCCAGGTTCACGGCCAGGCCCGGCTTGTCCTTGCGGAGCTTGCCCAGGTGGTTCTGCGTATTGCGCAGCAGCACCGGAAAGACGGATGCCGGCGTGGCCGATGCCGCGCCGTAATACCGGTCGCGGATGTTGGCATTGACTTGGCCGCCGAGCGCGCTGCGCTGCACCGCTTCCAGCACCGCGAACAGGCGGCCCAGCCGGTAGCCTGGGTTTTCGGATTGCTTGTCGAGACTCACGGGAACCTCCTCCTTGTGGATGTGTGTGTGGATGCCCAGCCGCTTCTCCCGGGCCAGGATGCCTTTGCAGATCGCCGCGCGCAGGCCTGACAGGTTGCCGTCCGAGCGGATGCGCATGAGGGTGTTGGCCAGCAGGCTGCGCGGGTAGGACCGGCCGCTCAGCACCGAGCGCATGAATTCACCGGCCAGGTTGTTGAAGGCATCGTCCATCTTGGGCATGGCGCCTTCGCGGTTCGGTACCGTCGCAAGAATGACGCGGCGCGCGGCCGGCGCGGTCTTCCAGGGCACGGGTTCGATCCGAAAGTCCTGCGCGTGCTGGGCCAGGCGTTGGGCCAACATGCCCAGCGTGCCCGTCTCCCAGAAGCGGATGGAGATGCGCGAGGCGTTCGGAGCCAGCCCCAGCACGAACATGCGCGTGCCGTCCTGCAGCTTCGGATTCAGTTCGCTCAAGGGGCGTCCCTTGACGATCTGCTCCAGCACCTCACGCACCCGCGCCGCTTCCTGGGAGTCGTCCGGCGGCGCGTTGAGCAGCGACTCGAATGTCAGTTCGGCTTCCTGCGCCTGATCCGCATCGTCCGCCTCCGCCCAGAACACCACGCTCGCATCGCCGATCTGGATGCGCTGGCGGTTGTGCTCGCCGCGCCGCAGCAGGTGGTTGAGCACGGTGGTATAGGCAAAGGCGGCCTGCTCGGAAACGGGCGCGTTCTCGCCCTGGCTCTTGCCATACGACGTGAACGACTCCAGGTTGAACGACACGATGGACGCGCCCGCGCTTTGCGCGCCGTTCACGCCTTTGATGGCGGGGTGCAAGTTCGCGATTTTTGATCGTTTGCCGGTTACCAGGCAGTCGGCCCAAGCCGCTGCTTTGTCAGCATCAACGAATATCCTTTCGCGCGCTTCTTCTGCTGCTGGACGCTGATGCAGGAAGCGCAATTCTCCGTCGAGGCGGAACACAATGTTCGCGCCCACCAGGCCCTCCGCATGTGGGGTAAAGAGTGCATGCGACGACAGGGATTCAGGTTTCCATTCCTTCACGAATGATTGAAGGGCAATAAGCCCTGGATCATTGAAGTTGGACATGGTGGAGAGGTGCAGCTCTCGAAACGTGGCATGGTCTTGGGCTGCCTTCGCTTCGCCGACACCCAGCACGTAGCTGCTTTTGTCCCACAGGAAAAATGACTTTGAACCAGTGCCCGGGCGTTTGAAAGATGCAGGCACGGCGATGACCCTGGGCAGCGGCTTTTTTCCTGCTGTATTCCTGATGTCGTTGACAGCCGTCACTGAACCATCTGTCGCCAGAACGATTTCATAGGAGATGTTCTCTTGTGAGTACCCTGGCTGGGCAATGGCGCTATCGCCGGTGTTTTGGAGTCGGCTGTAGTAACCGTTCAGGGCCTGCAGAATCATGACTTCACCTCTTCGCTGTGCCAGGGCGGCACCTCGATCACGCCGGCCGCCATCTGTGCGCGGAAGAAGCGGGGCGACATGCCCCGGTCGAAATCGATGTCGTGCAGCGTCCAGCCCAGGTCGCGTGCCTCCTTAAGGCTTTCGTGCTTCTCGGGGATGGGGTCGCCGTCTTCGATCAGCTGGAAGTTCGCCGGAAACTCCCGCACGCCCATGCAGGGCTGCTGAAAGCACTGCCCCTTGCGCGCGCGGCGGTTGAAGATGTCCAGGTGCTTGCCCACAGAGTCCTCGGCCCCGGCCTTGGGGGTGAGATCGAAGTGTGCTTCGATCACATAGGCCACGTCGCGCAGGATGGTGGCGGCGCGCTGCTGCCGGTCTTCATCGACGTAATTCGCCAGCCCCGCGGTGTCGCCGGCCTTCATGGCCTTGGTCACGCTGGCGGGGGAGAGCTTGCCGCCCACTTCGTTGCGCCGAATGGATTCGAAGCGGATGGGTTTCAGCACATGGATGCGGTCCACGTGCCATCGGATCGCCGGCTTCCAGTGGATCGCATCGAGAATGCCGCGCGCGGCGGAGGGGGTGATGACGTCGTAGGAGACGCGTTCCACCTTCATTTCGGGGCGCGTAAAGCAAGCGCGTTCGCCCCAGACCTTGAGCTTCACTCCATATCCCATGGGCCCTCCCGGTTGTTTCATTGGATCATCGCTGGCCGCCCCGACAGCGGGCTTACCAGTTCAGGTGTTCGGTGCGGATGAATGCCGGGTGGTCCCAGCTCAATCCAAATTGCGGGTCGTAGAGGCCGTCGTGGGCGAGCACCATGAACTGGTCGCCCCATTTTTGAGGCGCGACAGGAATGACCGCGCCCGCCTCGTAGAGCGCCTCGAAGCCCTGGCGGGGCAGTTGCACCAGATAGGGCTGCAGCTTGCGCGCGAGGCCGACGCTGCCTTCGGCGTGCTCCAGGTCGCGCAGAAAGCCTTTGGCGTCGTCGTCATACGGCACGATCACCGGCATCTGCACGGTGTCGATCATGCGGAATTTCATGGCCAGCGTTTCCATGGGAAGGCTGTCGATGCGGCTTTCGCGCAGCAGGCCCATGAGGTCAGGCTTGTCCAGCGAATCACCGCCCTTTTGCCAATACAACAGGGCGAAGTAGCGGCCGATGGCCTCGGGCGACAAAGGGTCGCCTGCGTTCTGACGCAGCACTTCGCGGGCGGCCTGGGCGTATTGCTTCAGTTCAGGCGGTGGGGCCCAGTCTTCGTTGGCGTTGGCAAACACCCGCACGTCGCTGGCGTCCAGGGGCCTGCCGCCTTCGCGGTTGCAGCGGCCTGCCGCCTGGGCGATGGAGTCCAGGCCCGCTTCGGCGCGCAGCACGGTAGGGAAATCGACGTCCACGCCTGCTTCGATCAAGCTCGTGCTCACCACCCGGCATGGCTCACCATCCTTGAGCATCTGCCGCACCTCGGCCAGCACGGCGCTGCGGTGTTTGGCGCACATCAGCGTGGTCAGGTGGCGTGCGCCGGGCAGATCGGCCATGGCCTGGTACACGGCCCTCGCATGGCGGCGGTTGTTGACGATGCACAGCACCTGTTCACGCGAGCGCATCTCGGCGGCCAGCGCCTCGTCGCTCAGCGTGCCCACATGCCGCACCCGCACGCGTTCGAGCTGGCGGAACAGCCTGTCCGGCTCCGGCGCCAGCTCGCGCACGCCCGTGAGCCCGCCTTCGAACGCCGGCGCCTTCAGGGCGGGCTGCGTGGCCGTGCACAGCACCACGCTAGTGCGGTAGTTGCGGGCCAGCTCATCGATGGCGGCCACGCAGGGCCGCAGCAACTGCAGCGGCATGGTCTGCGCCTCGTCCAGGATCACCACGCTGCCCGCGATGTGGTGCAGCTTGCGGCACTGCGAGGACTTGGCCGCGAACAGGCTTTCGAAGAACTGCACGGCGGTGGTGACGACGATGGGGGCGTCCCAGTTCTCCATGGCCAGCCGCAGCTTCTGGACCGACTGGTACTTCTCGGGATCATTGCGCGGGGGCGGCTGTTCCACGAAGGCGCTGTGGTGCTCCAGCACGGCCGCCTCGCCCAGCGGGCCCAGTGCCTTGCGGAACACGGCGGCGTTCTGCTCGACGATGCTGGTGAACGGGATCACGAAGATCACGCGCTGCAGCCCGTGGCGAATGGCGTGGTCAAGCGCGAACGCCAGCGATGCCAGCGTCTTGCCGCCCCCCGTGGGCACCGTGAGCGAAAACAATCCTGGCTCCTGCTCCGCCTGGCCCCGCACATGGCGCAGGATGTCGGCACGCAGGCGGTTCACGCCGCTATCGGCCTGGAACTGGCCCAGGAAGTGGTCGAGTTGCTCGCGCAGCGCCACGAGCGTGGGCGGCGCGCCGCCGCCACGGCGCAGGTCGGGGCGTTTTTCAGCGAGGTGGTAGAACGCCTCGGTATCGAGGAAGTCGGCATCCACCAGGCACGAGAACAGCATGCGGGCGAGAAACGCCAGCTGGAACGGATACCGGTCCTTGGCCTGCTGGCGGCCCTGGCCGCTGTAGGGCTTGAAGCCCGCAGGCACCCCGAGGCGAGCGGGCAAGGGGATATCCTGTTTCCAGGCGGGGTGCAGCGCCGGCAGGTCGGACGACAGCCGGTCGGCCAGGGCCGTGCGTTCGCCCTCGCCCTGCCCATTGGCCAGCCCCGCATGGTGGCCGGCAATGCCGTAGGCCAGCAGTTGCCCCATGTCCCCCAGGCGCTCCTGCGCGATGCGTGCCCCCCAGGTGGAGTGGTCCACACGCAGCGGACTGCCGCGCAGCCTTTCCTGAAAGGGCTCGGTGTACTTGCCCAGGTCATGCAGATGCCCGATCACCCGGGCCAGCGCCTCACCGCCGAAAACAGCCGCGAATTCTCCCGCCCCTCGGCCCACGGCGTGCAGATGGTCCGGCAGGGGCTGCCAGCCTTCCTGGTCCGCGCTGCCGGTGGAATGGGCATAAAAGCGCGGCATGCCAGTGCCTTGCTCTGGGTCGTTCAATGGTTTGTCCTCCCTTTGGATCGGTGGCCGCAGTCCTTTATGGATGAGCTGTCGGCGGGGGCATTGTGGCGGCTGTGTGTGGTGGGCCGCCTGCGGGATTTCCCTTTGGTGCGCCTTCTCGGTCACGTCCAACGACTGAACTGCGCCGCAACCGGGCCTGCGTCACCAGCCCCCGGATGCCCCTAAGCCACACCTAAGTCTCGTTGCCCAAACTGCCCCCATGCAACGACCCAACGAAAGGATTGCCATGAACTCCGTTCTATCGACCCCCCGCCGCCTGACCCTGGCCCTGCTCACTGCCGGCGCCATCGGGGCCACCGGCGCGGGGCTGGTGACCAACATGCATTCCAGCCGCGCCGCCATGCCGCCCGCCGCGGTGCAGCCGGCGGCCATGCCGTCCACGGGCGGCGTGACGGCGCCGGACTTCGCGCAGATCACGGCGCGCAACGGTCCGGCGGTGGTCAACATCAGCGTGAGCGGTACCACCAAGACGTCCATGACCGATTCGGACGACGACGATGACGAGACCGCGGCCCACCCGCGCAGCGGCGCACAGGGCATCGACCCCAACGATCCGATGTTCGAGTTCTTCCGCCGTTTCGGCATGGTGCCGCCCGGCCTGCAGGCCCCCGGCCGCCAGCGCGAGGTGCCCACGCGGGGCGAGGGCTCGGGCTTCATCGTGAGCGCCGATGGCGTGATCCTCACCAACGCCCACGTGGTCAAGGGCGCCAACATGGTCACGGTGAAGCTGACCGACCGGCGCGAGTTCCGGGCCAAGGTGCTGGGCTCCGACCCCAAGACCGACATCGCGGTGCTCAAGATCGACGCGAAGGACCTGCCCGTGGTGCAGCTGGGCAGCACGCGCAACCTGGCGGTGGGCGAGTGGGTGCTGGCCATCGGTTCGCCCTTCGGCTTCGAAAACAGCGTGACGGCCGGCGTGGTGAGCGCCAAGGGGCGCTCGCTGCCCGACGACAGCTACGTGCCCTTCATCCAGACCGACGTGGCGGTGAACCCCGGCAACTCGGGCGGCCCGCTGTTCAATGCGCGCGGCGAGGTGGTGGGCATCAATTCGCAGATCTACAGCCGCTCGGGCGGCTACCAGGGCGTGTCGTTCTCCATCCCGATCGAGGTGGCCGCCAAGGTCAAGGACCAGATCCTGGCCACGGGCAAGGCCAGCCACGCGCGCCTGGGCGTGTCGGTGCAGGAGGTGAACCAGGCCTTTGCCGATTCGTTCCAGCTCGACAAGCCCGAAGGGGCGCTGGTGGCCGGCGTGGAAGAGGGCGGCCCGGCCGACAAGGCGGGCCTGAAGTCGGGCGACGTGATCCGCAGCGTGAACGGGCAGCCCATCGTGGCCTCGGGCGACCTGCCGGCCATCGTGGGCCAGGCGGCGCCCGGCACGCAGGCGCGGCTGGAGGTGTGGCGCCATGGCAAGCGCGAGGAGTTCACCGCCACGCTGGGCGATGCGAGCGAGAAGGCCACCAAGATCGCCAGTTCGGAAAAGTCGAGCGGCAAGGGCCGGCTGGGCCTGGCGCTGCGGCCCTGCAGCCGCAGGAGCGCCGCGATGCCGGCGTGGACGGCGGCCTGCTGG
>NZ_BAAJYR010000143.1:0-9098 GCF_057546605.1 Acidovorax sp. KPB24-03
TCTGGCCGTGGGCGCGGACCGCCCCGTGCTGCTGCTGGACCACAGCGACAACTGCATGTACCGGCGGCACCTGGCGATGCCATGGACGTGCTGCAGGCGGCGCTCGCCAACGGCCTGCAAGACATCGCCGTGGGCCCGCTGTGCGACCCCGGGGCGGTCGCCGAACTGGTGGCGGCCGGCGTCGGCGCGCGCGTCGCCGTGCGGCTGGGCAACAAGGTGCCGCTCACGCAACTCGGCGTGGCCAAGGCGCCCGTGGCGGTCGAGGGCATGGTGGTGGCCATCAGCGATGGCGAATACACCGTGACCGGCCCCATCTACACCGGCCAGCGCTGCGCCATGGGGCGCACGGTGCTGTTCGATACCGGCGCGGCGCGCATCGTGGTGACCGAACGCACGCACGAGCCGTGGGACCTGGGCGTGTTCTCCTGCGTGGGCCTGGACCCCACGGCCCACCGTTTCGTGCTGCTCAAATCGCGCATGTACTGCCGCCCGGTGTTCGTGCCGCTGTCGCACGCGCTGGTCGAGTGCGACAGTCCCACAGGGGTGACGAGTTCCAACTACGCGCTGTTCCCGTTCAGGAACGTGCGCCGGCCGGTGTTCCCGCTCGATCCGGCCTGAGCGGCGGAGCGGCGCTGGGGGTTTCCAGGTCATGGGTGCTTTGCCCTGGTTAAGCGGAATTGCTTACCAGGGTTTCTACGGCGGGCTGACTACAATCTCACACCCTTGAAGACGTGACCTCGCCCTGGAACCCTCCGTGGCGCGGGGTTCGGCAGAATTTCATAGAGCTGGAGACGCTTGATGTCCGAGACCCCCCCGGTGAATGCCACGCCCGACAAACGCGCCCTGCTGCGCCAGGCTGCCCTTGAGTACCACGAGTTTCCGAAGCCGGGGAAGATCGCGATCGCCGCGACGAAGCAGATGGTCAACCAGCACGATCTGGCGCTGGCCTACTCCCCGGGCGTGGCCGCTCCCTGCGAAGAGATCGTCAAGGACCCTGCCGCCGCCTTCCGCTACACCTCGCGCGGAAACCTCGTTGGCGTGATCTCCAACGGTACCGCGGTTCTCGGACTGGGCGACATCGGCGCGCTGGCTTCCAAGCCCGTCATGGAAGGCAAGGGCGTCCTTTTCAAGAAGTTCGCCGGCGTGGACGTGTTCGACATCGAGATCAACGAGAAGGACCCGGTCAAGCTCGTTGAGGTCATCGCCGCGCTGGAGCCGACCTTCGGCGCCATCAACCTGGAAGACATCAAGGCGCCCGAGTGCTTCTACGTGGAGCGCGAGTTGCGCAAGCGGCTGAACATCCCCGTCTTCCACGACGACCAGCACGGCACCGCCATCACGGTGGCCGCCGCCATGCTCAACGCCCTGAAGGTGGTGAACAAGGACATCGGTTCCGTGCGCCTCGTCACCTCGGGCGCAGGTGCCGCAGCACTCGCCTGCCTGAACCTGCTGCTGAAGGTGGGCCTGAAGCGCGAGAACGTGTTCGTCACCGACCTGGCCGGCGTGGTCTACGAGGGCCGCACCGAGCTGATGGACGAGGACAAGATCCTGTTCGCCCAGAAGACCGAAGCCCGCAGCCTGTCCGAAGTCATTGAGGGCGCCGATGTGTTCCTGGGCCTCTCCGCTGGCGGCGTGCTCAAGCCCGCCATGGTGGCCAAAATGGCCGCGCGCCCGGTCATCTTCGCGTTGGCCAATCCCAATCCCGAGATCACGCCCGAAGACGCCCACGCCGTGCGCGGCGACGTCGTGATGGCGACCGGCCGCACGGACTACCCGAACCAGGTCAATAACGTCCTGTGCTTTCCGTACATCTTCCGCGGCGCGCTGGACTGCGGCGCGACGACGATCACGCTGGAGATGGAAATCGCCGCCGTGCACGCCATCGCCGAACTGGCCCAGGCCGAGCAGAGCGAGGTGGTGGCCGCCGCGTACGTGGGCGAGCCGCTGGCCTTCGGCCCCGAATACCTGATCCCCAAGCCGTTCGACCCGCGGCTGATGATGAAGATCGCCCCGGCCGTGGCCAAGGCCGCCGCCGACAGCGGCGTGGCCCTGCGTCCGATCATCGACATGGACGCGTACCGCGACCATCTGCAGACCTTCGTGTATGCCTCCGGCACCACGATGAAGCCCATCTTCACCGCCGCCAAGACGGCCGCCAAGAAGCGCGTGGCCTATGCCGAGGGCGAGGAAGAACGCGTGCTGCGCGCCGCGCAGATCGTGGTGGACGAAAAAGTCGCACGGCCCACGCTCATCGGGCGCCCGTCCATCATCGCGCAGCGCATCGAGAAGTTCGGCCTGCGTCTGAAGGAAGGCGTGGACTACGACGTGGTCAACGTCGAGAACGACCACCGCTACCGCGACTTCTGGCAGACCTACCACCGCATGACCGAGCGCAAGGGCATCACCGTGCCCATCGCCAAGATCGAAATGCGCCGCCGCCTGGCGCTGATCGGCTCCATGCTGCTGCACAAGGGCGAGGTCGATGGCCTCATCGTCGGTACCTGGGGCCACACGGCGCTGCACCTGAACTACATCGATCAGGTGATCGGCAAGCGCGCCGGCGTGAACACCTACGCCTGCATGAACGGCCTGCTGCTGCCCGACCGCCAGGTGTTCCTGGTGGACACGCACGTCAACTACGACCCGACGGCCGAACAGCTGGCCGAGATCACCGTCATGGCGGCCGAGGAAATGATGCGATTCGGCATCAAGCCCAAGGCCGCACTGCTGTCGCACTCCAACTTCGGCAGCAGCAACCAGCCGAGCGCCGTCAAGATGCGCCAGACCCTCGACCTGCTGCGCATCCAGGCGCCGTGGCTCGAAGTGGATGGCGAGATGCACGGCGATGTGGCCCTGGATGCAGCCCAGCGCGCCGTGGTCATGCCCCACAGCACGCTCGCCGGCAGCGCCAACCTGCTGGTCCTGCCCAACATCGACGCGGCCAACATTTCCTACAACCTGCTCAAGACGGCGGCCGGCGGTGGCATCGCCATCGGCCCCGTGCTGCTGGGCGCGGCGGAACCGGTGCACATCCTGACAGCCAGCGCCACCGTGCGCCGCATCGTCAACATGACGGCACTCACGGTGGCCGATGCAAATGCCTCCCGGTAGAGCGGTGATGACGTAGCAAGCGCTAACTTTTAGACGCGTTTGGCCTTGAAAGCGCCTGCCCAATTATTGGGCAGGCGCTTGCTTTTTGGGGGCGATTAAGTCAAACTAACGGCTCGAAATTTCGGGTAAACCCGTAGTTTCTGAAAGGTGTAGTTGATGCTGAAGGCTATCGCCATCCAGGCGTACAAGACAGGTCTTGCGTGCGTACTGGGTGCCGCGTTCGTTCTGGTCCCGACCACGGGACAGGCCCGAAAACCCCCGTCTTCCGACGGAGTGACCACCATCGCACTGGCCGAGTTGCCCCCGCAAGGGCGGGCGACCTACGGGCTCATCCGCGAAGGTGGACCATTTCCTTACGACAAGGATGGTTCGGTGTTCGGCAATCGCGAACGGTTGCTGCCCCTGGAAAAACGGGGCTATTACCGCGAATACACCGTCAGAACGCCGGGTGCGAAGAACCGTGGTGCCCGGCGCATCGTGTGCGGAGGAGCGCCCCGCGTTCCCGATGCCTGCTACTACACCGGCGACCACTACGCGAGCTTTCGAAAAATTGTTGAATGACGCTGGACGCCAAAAGCGCTCGCCGGCATTGCCGCGATCGGTTGCCCGCCTGTCGGCCCCCCGCCTTGGTGGCGGGCCGCTGGACCGAACTTCCGGATATTCCTCATTGGTGACTACATAAAGAAAGAGCAGCGGAGATGGAAATGCCACTTCGTAACGATCAGGAAAACCCATTGCGTGGCGTGCGCCCCAACATCGTGCAGTCTATTCGCGCTTTTCGCGTGCAAGACCTGCAAGAGTCGGCCAAGGCGCTCGGCCAACACTTCCTGTACGCCAACCTTGCACACGCACAAACCAAACAGGACGTGCTGGACCTGATCGCAGGCCAGTTCATGTTCCCGGCGCACTTCGGAAAGAATTTCGACGCGCTGTACGACTGCATGACGGACCCATTGCATAAATCGGGCCCGCAACCGGGCTTCATCGTGGTGCTGGAGCAGATTCCGACCACGGTGAAGTTCGACAAGGAAGCACGCGAGCAGTTGCTCGACATCTTCCGGGAAGCGGCGGACTACTGGAGCGATCGAAAGATACCGTTCCGGTGTTTCTATTCTTTTCTGTAGCCCGTTCTGCATCCACCAGCCAGGCAGAACGGGCGAACGAGGCTAACGAGACCGCCGCAGCGCAGCCCATTGAAATCGCAGTCGATCCTTCCGCGGAAAAAATGCCGACCGACAAGCTCGTTGACGTATCGCCCCTGGCGCTGCGCATGAGCAGCCCGTTCAACGCGGGTTACTGGCTCGCCGCCGCCTGATCCCACAGGCGGTCATGCGCGACAGGCAGGGCCCTCAGGCCACTGCTTGCCGCGCTTGACTCTTTTCAGTGCACGGGGCCGGGTGGCCCGGTCCCCGCATTGCACCGCCTGCGCTCAGGCAGGGTGCAGTGACTGAGCCAGGGCCACGTATTCGTGCACCGGCACTTCCTCGGCCCGGCGTTGGGTATCGAAGGTGCCCGGGAAGGCGCGCTCCTGCAGCCAGCGGCCCAGCGTGTGCCGCAGCAGCTTGCGGCGCTGGCTGAAGGCCACCTGCACCAGTTCGGACAGCAGGGCGGGTGATACGGGGGCCGGCGAGGCATGGGGCACCATGCGCACGACGGCGCTGTCCACGCGCGGCGGCGGATCGAAGCTCTCCGGCGGCACGAACAGCACATCCTCCATCGCATAGCGCCACTGCAGCATGACCGACAGCCGCCCGTAGTCGCCCGTGGAGGGGCTCGCCACCATGCGGTCGATCACTTCCTTTTGCAGCATGAAATGCTGGTCCTGAATGACATCGACCTGCTCGAGCAGATGGAACAGGATGGGCGTGGAGATGTTGTACGGCAGGTTGCCGACCACGCGCACCTTGGGCACGTTCAGCGATTGGGCGACCTGGGCGAAGTCCACCTTCAGCACGTCGGATTCGATCACGTCCAACTGGCCGTGCAGGCGCAGCCGCGCTGCCAGGTCGCGGTCGAGCTCGATCACGGTAAGGCGCCCCAGACGCTCGACCAGCGGCTGCGTGAGTGCGGCCAGGCCGGGACCGATCTCCACCATGGGCTGGCCCGGCTCGGGGCCGATGGCGCGCACGATGGCATCGATGATGCCGTGGTCCGACAGGAAATGCTGGCCGAAGCGCTTGCGCGGGATGTGCTTCATGGCGCTGCGCGGCGAAGGCGCGTGGGCAGGCGGCGCGTCATTGCGGCGGATCGCGGTATTCCACATACGCGCGGGCCCGGGCTTCCTGCGCCCAGGTGGCGTAGGCCTCGTCCAGCTTCTTTTCGCGCACCACGTCGCGCACCATGTCGCGCTGTTCGCGCTGGGTGAGCTTGGCCTCGCGGCGCTCCAGCAACTGGATCAGGTGCACGCCGAACCGCGTGACGATGGGCTCGCTGATCTCGCCGGGCTTGAGCGCATTGAGCGCTTCCTCGAACTCGGGCACGTAGCGGCCCGGGCTGGCCCATCCGAGGTCGCCGCCCTGCTTGGAGCTGCCGTCCTGCGAGTTCTCGCGCGCGAGCGTGGCGAAGTCTGCCTGGCCCGCCAGGATGCGCCGGCGGTAGTCGGCCAGCCGTGCGGCCGCCGCGGTCTCGGTCAGCTGCGGATTGGCACGCAGCAAGATGTGCCGCGCATGGCTTTGCACCGCCACGGTGGGGGCTGCGGCATTGGTCTTTTCCACCACTTTCAGCACGTGGAACCCGGCCGGCGACCGCACGGGGCCGACGATGCCGCCCACGGGCGTCTGCTGGGTCGAGCGCACGAAGAGCTCGGGGTAGCGATCGGCGGGGCGCAGGCCCAGCAGGCCGCCGGAGGCGCCTTCGGCTGCATCGGAGAACTCGCGCGCCACCTGGCCGAAATCGTCGCCGGCGCGCACCTTGTCGGCCGCCTGCTGCGCGCGCAGCCGGCGCTGCTCCACGACCTCGGGGCTGGCGTTCTCGGGCACGAGCACCAGGATGTGGCCCAGGTTGAGTTCGACCTTGGCCGGATCGGACGCGGACTGCTGCTCGCGCAGGTACTGGTCGACGTCCAGGTCGCTCACGCGCACCCGGGCTTCGACGTCGCGTTCGCGCAGGCGCTGCACCAGCAGCTGGTTGCGCAGTTCTTCGCGGAAGCGGTCCTTGCTGATGCCGTCGATCGCGAGGCGGCGGTGCATTTCCTCCAGACTCACGTTGTTCTGGCGCGCCACCGACTGCTCGGCCTGGGAGACGGCGATGTCGTCCACCTTGATGCCGCTCTCGTTGGCCATCTGCACCTGGATCTTTTCATTGATCACGCGCTCGAGCACTTCGCGCGCCACCACGTCCCGGGGCGGGCGCTCGCCGCCCTGGGCGGCCAGCTGCTGCTCGACGCGGGCCACGCGGGTCTGCACCTCGTTGTTGGTGATGGGGGCGGTGTTGACCACGGCCACGATGTAGTCCGCCTGGCGGATGCCGCTGCGGTCTGCGCCGGTGCGGGCGTCGGGCACGGTGACGGGCGGCAGGGCGCGCGAGGACAGCCCAGTACCGCCGGTGCCGCTGGCAGCGCCCGAGGCGCGCAGTCCTTGCGCGGAGGCGCCCGCGGGTGCGAGGGAGGCCAGGGTGGCCAGGCACACCAGGCCCAGGGTGAAAGCGCGATGGTTCATGTGGTTGGCAGGTGTCGGGTTAGTCGTAATTGGTGAAGCGGCTGGGCGTGCTGGTCTGCTCGCGCAGGTACTGGTAGCGCGGAATGTTCTGCTTCAGGCTGGTGAGGGGGTTGGAGCCGAGCGAGAGACGGGAAAAGCCCACGAACTCGATCTGGAACAGCAGCCGGGTGTTGGCCGTGGTCACGCTGCTTTGCAGGCGCTCGAGCACCACGCGGCCGACCCAGCAGCAGCTGTCGTATTCGAAGCCCACCACGGTGTCCACCAGCTTGCGGTCCTGCATGCTGTAGTTCAGGCGGCCCACGGTGTACCAGCGGCCGGGGCCCTGTCCCCGGCCCGGGCCGAGGTCCTGGCCCTTGTCGCCCCACAGGTCGTTGATGGGCCATTGCCAGCCCACGTCGATCTGCTCGCTGGTGCCGCGCTGCAGGCGGTAGGCGGCGCTGATGACGCGGTAGGCGCTGGGGTTGTAGCGCGCGCCCACGGTGGAGCGGATGGAGCGGCCCGTCTTGGGGTTGTATTGCACCGTGGAGTCGAAGCCCCACTGCTTCGTCCAGTTCAGGCCCGCGCCCAGCAGCACGTCCGACAGCCGTTCGCTGACGGTGGACTCGCCGGGCAGCACGACCTTCTGGTCGGAGAACCGCACCCGCTGGGCGATGCCGAAGCGGGCCGCCTCGGCGCCGTCGTCCGGGTCCAGCAGCCGCGTGGTCACGCCCAGGGTGAGCAGGTTGTTGTCGGCCAGGCGGTCGTTGCCGCCGTAGCCGTTCTCGGTGTAGATGGTGGCGAAGTTGAAGTCGTTGGCCGCCGTGTCGTACACCGGCAGCAGGCTCTGGTCGCGGTAGGGCGTGTAGGTGTAGAAGGCGCGCGGCTCCAGCGTCTGCAGGAAGTTGCGGCCGAAGTAACGCGCATCGCGCTCGAACACCAGGCCGCTGTCCAGGCTGAACGTGGGCAGCGTGCGCTGCGCGTTGCGCTGGCCGTTGGCCAGCGGGCTGTCGAACTGGTATTGCGTGGCGTGCAACTGCACGCGCGGTGTGATGAAGCCGGCGGGCGCGAGGAATGGCCGGCTGATCTGCGCCATGGCGTAGCTGCGCTGGGCGTTGGGCTGGCCGGTGAGGGCGCGGTCCGCATGGAAGCTGGTGTAGTCGGCCTCCACGCTGGCATCCAGGCCGTAAGGCAGCATGGTGGGGTTGTAGCCCCAGCGCAGCTGCGGCATGCGGTCGTAGGGCGGCACGATGGGCGCGCTCACGTCCTGCAGCGTCTGCCACTTGAGGGTGCGCAGGCTGAGCGACATGTCGTCCTTGCCCCAGGACAGCGTGGCGTCGCCGGGCAGCAGGCGCTGGGTGAGCTGGGTCATGCCGGTCACGTTGCGCGTGAAGTCGCGCCAGTAGTTGTCGTCGCTGACCCGGCTCACGTCCATGTTGAAGTTCAGGCCGCCCAGCGGCGTATCGAACGTGCCGCTGTGCTTGAGGCCGTAGCCCCAGCGGTCGCGGTCGCGCAGCTTGTCGTTCGGCATGTAATCGCCGCGCAGCTCGCCCCGGTAGGTGGGCTCCAGGTAGCGGAATTCGCCGCCCAGGTTCACGCCGCGCTTGGACATGACGGTGGGCGTGATGGTGGCGTCGCGGTTGGGCGCGATGTTCCAGTAGTAGGGCTGCGCGTACTCGACGCCGCTCACGTTGTCGATGGCCACGGTGGGCGGCAGCAGCCCCGACTTGCGGCGGTCGGACAGCGGGAACGTGATGTGCGGGATGGGCAAGATGGGCAGGCCCTTGAACTCCAGCACCGCGCCGTCGGCCGTGCCCACCTGCTCTTCGTTGTCGATGCGGATCGACCGCGCGCGCAGCACCCAGTCGGGCTGCCAGGTGGCTTCGTCGTTCTTCTGGCAGGTGGTGTAGGTGGCGTTGTGCACCACCGAGCGGTCGCGGTCGATGAAGTCCACGCGGCTGGCCTCGCCGTGGGCACCATTCATCAGGAAGCGGTAGTTGGCGGCATCGAAATAGCCCGAGAAGGCATCGACCCGCAGTTCCAGCTCCGAGCCTTCGTACACGTTGCCCGCGCGGTTGATGCGCACCTGGCCGCGCGCCTTGGCGAGGTCGTCGGGCACCGCGTATTCCAGCCGGTCGGCGTGGATGATGGTGTCGCCGCGGCGCAGTTCGGCATTGCCTTCGACGACGGCGTTGATGTCCGGCTGGCCGGTCACGCTGTCGCCTTTCACGAAGATCGGCAGCTGCGGGCGCACGGCTTCGGGGATCTTCTCCTGCAGCAGGGGGCTGGCGCGCAGGGCGGGCGCCGCTTCGGGCACGGCCGGCGCGCCGGGCTCCGCCTCCGACTGGGCGAGCG
>NZ_BAAJYR010000144.1:0-9082 GCF_057546605.1 Acidovorax sp. KPB24-03
GCCAAGACGGTTGCTCAGTCCGCCATGCCGTTCGAGCCGGTCGCCCACGTAAGAAGCTGAACGTGTGATGCCGGGCCATGGCTGGCTGTCGGTGCGGTGGGGGTTGTGCAGCCTGACAAGGCTGCAAAGGCGAAGGCAAGGATTGCCAGTTTCATGAGCGATGACCTCCTGTTGACGATGGCGGCACCAAGCCGCAACCAGGGGGCATCGTAGCTCAAGAAAGTCGTGTTACGACTATTCCGCTTGAGACTAAATCATGCGGGGCATGTCTGCCTCTCTTTACCACGCGAACTACGATGACCTGCGCGCGCTGTTGCGCGCGGTGCGCGTCAAGGCCGGGCTGACGCAGGTGCAGATGGCCGATGCCCTTGGGGTAGGTCAGTCCTATGTTTCGAAGCTTGAGCGAGGCGAGAACTTCATCGACGTGCTGCTGTACGCGCGTTGGTGTCAGGCATGCAATACTAAGCCGGGTGCGGCTCTCGACGGATTGTTTGATAAAACGTTAGAACAGCAAAACTGAATTGCATTGGTCGCGCGGATTTTCGAGGTAGCTGAGCATCGGTATTTTGCGATGCTGATGTAAATCCACCTGTTGTAGTTCTTTCGTGTATGAACACGATGGGAAATTTAAGTGAATTTATTTGGAGAATGAGTAATGGATTCTAATGAATTGATATCTTCAATTGCCCGTATCACCCGCGATATTTGGCAAAAAGAAAATCAGCCTCTTCTAATTAGCAACATCCCGCGCTATTTGGTTGGAAGTGATTTTCGCTCCGTATTGGGTAAAGAAGGATTGAAATCCTTCGTAGAGCGTACAAAAATTGAAGGCAGTTATAAAATAGTCGAGGATCCAAGCCATAAGTCGCGAGTGGGAATAATTCCTTCTAATGAAAATTACGAATTCCCGTTGGTTGCGAAGCAGGCTGCTGTTGATGAGAAGCACAAAGGTGAAGCTGCCCTAAAATTCTTAAGCCTTTTAAGTGAGCTTAGCGAAGAGGAGCAGCGTAGCGTAATTATTCCAGTTAATGTACTTGCCAAGCTTCTGCAAAAATGAGAGCGTTCATTGGCTTCGTTTCATCTAACGCGTTAGCCATAAAGCTTGTTGAGAAAGAGCAAGCAAATCTTGTGGCTCAACAGCTCCGTCAAGACCCTCGTTTTAACGTAAAAGGGGCTACCATTTCTATTGGAGTTTTCGACCCTGGAACGAGTCAAAGGAGCCTATCAAATTTTGTGTTTGAACGCAGTGCAAGTATGGACGTTGTAGCACTACTTATCGAAGGTGACCCTCCAATAGCGCTGGATGAGGTTTCACCCGCAGTGTTGGCAGGAGCAGTGGCATTGAATTACAACGCACTTCGTATGTCCATTGAAGCTGCTATTAACCGAATACTGAGGAACCTGCTGCAAATTCACTCGTTTACGAGTGATGAAAAAATGCTTGAAGTACTTCTTCTTCCGAGAAGAAATTTCATTGCAGATGATTTAAATGATCTGCTTCTTTTGGGTAGGACTGAGGGCGTCAGCAACGACCTTATAGCCAGAATTAGCGCAAAACTCGCTCTTCTAAGGAAACGAAGAAGGCCTAGGCGCAGGGCGGTTGTTGAGCCTTTGAAGAAATATATTTTTGACGATGAGGATAAGATTTTCGAGTATGGCTATGAAAACCACTCGAAGTATGAGACTGGAAGTCCACATACCAAGTCGTGCATCTTGGCTGCGAGATACAGGCTCGGAACAAAAATTCCCCTGGAATATCGCCACTATAATATGACAAAACAGAAGGGAACTGGGACTTGGATTGCTGGAGAATATGTTGATTGCCACAATGCGATAAAGTCTGTTGACCATTCACACGTGAATATATTCGCTAACGACTATCACTAATGAAAAAAGCGAGATACCAAAAGTTTGGTCCTCGCTTGAGTTCAATGTCTGACTCTAATTACTTCATCCGCTGTGACGCTAAAGCAGTTTGGCACACTTGCCGCGATTTCTCACGTTTGGTGCTTTCCCCGTGAATAGCCTTCACTCTTAGCCGAACCAGAACCAAGTCACATTGCATGGCCCCAATCCGAACAGAGGAGTTGAGTAGACAATCCGCTCATGATAGCACTGTGCGAGTCACTAGGCAAGCTTTTTGCGTTCTTGCTCTATAAGGCACTATTGTTGTCTCTATAGCATCGTGTGACTGAGATTTCCCGGATTCAAACCGACGTCCGCAACCCTGGCCTCGCCCCAGGGGCACACCGTGGGATACACTTCGGGGGCACACTTCTCAACGCTCTCGACGTGTCGAATGTAGTGGAGTTTTGTAGCGCAACTCTAAGTTGTTGAAAACAATGTGTTTTTAGGTAGGGGAACACTCGGGACTTTGCTCCCGCCAGCTCCACCATTCAGGATACCGCCACACTCTGACACCGTCAGGCTGTGGCGGTTTTTTCTTGCCCGGCGCTTTGTGGGGTGTCGCGCCCATCGCATCGAAATGGCCCGCGAGTCCCACGTGCCGGTTACTGCACTTGCCGATACGCCATCGAGTGTGGACGTGCCCGGCATGTCCGTGTCGACTCCGCGGACGTGCATCGAAAGCCGTTCTGCCCTCGGTATCACGGCCTGTGGTGCCACTGCGGCATGAGCGCTGCAGTCCTACACCCGCATCGAACAGGGGTTCGCAAACTGATTTCTCCTTGGAAAGGAAATTCATGCAAACCACCAGACCAGCCGGTATTTCAAGCACCGTCAACGCGGTACCGGCCACGACGCGCATCGCCACAGGAACGCGGCCCTGCCAGGTGGCAGTGGCCGACATGCCGGAGGTACAGCCATGGTGAACCAGGTCGACTCCCCGGACGGTAAGCCGCGCAAGGACCCCGGTCGTCCCAGCCCGGCATTGGTCGAAACAGATCCCGCAATGCAGCGCATGTCGCAGAAACGGCCTGCACCGCAAAAGGAGGGGGAAGACGGCGGTGGCATTGCGGATTCCCGCGAGCCGTCAGACCCCCGTCGAAACGGCTAGCCAGACGGCCTTCAGTGCGCCGCCACCCATTCATCCATCCGTCGTCGTCTCTGGAAGAAGTCCTCCCATGAACACCCGCAGCCCTGATGCCTTTCCCTTTCCGACATCTGAAAGCCATCCTTGTCCTCCGCCTGAAGGCACTGCTCCGGCGTTGAGACCTGCGGCCAATCCCGCGCACACGGAGCCTGCCCTCGATCATGGAATAGAGGAGTCGTTTCCTGCCAGCGATCCTTTGTCGATCGCTTTGACGCAGGTCCACGTTCTGCCGACGTCGGATTTGCAATGCCTGCCGCATGGCCACCACGGCCCGCATGCCACTGCACGCTCGGTGATTAGCATAGGGCTGATGGCTGGGACTTTGGCAAGCGTCGCATCGACGATGGTGCTTGCTTGGCGGGGGCGCGGCGGGCCTGGCAAAGCTGGCATGTTGGAGCGGTGGGTCGAGCCGACTGATGGCACTCCAGGCCTTGTGCATGGCGGCTCTCAGCAGGCCATGGCAACGCTTTGTGCGACTTTCGCCGCGGGGCTTGCCGTTGGCTGCGCTGCGGCCCGTCGGGGCCACCGCATCCGTCGGGAAAACCCATAAGAAGGCATTTAGGGCCGGTCCCAGGCCGCGGCAATGACCTTATCGGGGGCATCACCACGGCCGCAGGAGCCTGCCCTGCCCATCAGTCTTCGAGCGTTTTCGGCACGCCGCGCAAACGGCCTGCATCACCCACAGGGTCCAGATCTTCTCCCATGCCCAGTTCGGCACCCGTGGTGGGATCCATGTCGGGCTGAGATGCCGTGCGTGCGGCCATCTGCTCCACGGCGGGCGCTTCCAGTTCGTTCAGGGCCACGGTCGCCAGGCCATCGCCGCCATCCACCGCTTCGGCGCCCTGGGGAAGGGGAACGACGTTCCAGCGCTCTCCTTCGTTCCACGCACCCCGCACTTCCGGCTCGCCCTGCGAGGTGCGAAAGTACACGCTGGTGAAGCGCGGATCGCCTGGCAGCTTGCCGGGAGGGAAGTTCGGTTCGATGGCATAGAGTGCTTTTTCAAACGACTTCTGGTGGGCGATCTCTCGCGTCATGAGGAAGGTCAGCGCGTCCTTCACGCCCGGGTCGTCCGTGAGGTTGATGAGGCGTTCATACACGATCTTCGCGCGGGATTCGGCCGCGATGTTCGACCGCAGGTCGGCGGTGGGCTCGCCGATGGTGTCGACGTACGCTGCCGTCCAGGGTACGCCTGCCGAGTTGATCAACGCTGGGCCACCCCCGTACAGCACCTGGGTGAGGTGGCTGTCGTTGCCTGCGCCGGTGATGGACCGATAGAGGTCGCCCTCTTTTTCAACGCCTTCCGCCAGTCGGCCCTTGGCGCCCTTGTTGAGCATGCCCACGATGGTTCCGATGATCTCCAGATGGCTCAGCTCTTCGGTTGCGATGTCGAACAGCATGTCCTTGCGGCCCGGATCGTCCTCGCCCAATGCTTGGGTGAAATAGCGGCAGGCTGCGGCGAGTTCGCCCTGGGGTCCGCCAAACTGCTCGAGCAGCAGGTTGGCGAGGCCGGGATTGGTTTCGCTGATTCGTACGGTGTATTGCAGCCGCTTGTTATGAGAAAACATGAATGCTCCTGGTGGGGTTGAGCCAGCGGGTTCACCGACAGGCAACGCCATGTGGCGTCGAAGGAGTCAGGGCAAGCGGTGTGCCGAAGGGCCGGGCAATGGGCCGATGGCCATGCCGGACAGGGCGGCGCAGAGGGTGAAACGCAACCAAACACGGCATGTACCTTGCCTGTTCCCTGGCGCGCCCCACCCGAGAGGCCCAGTCCGGTGCGGACGGCGCTGGCAGTACAGGGCCACTACGGCGACGAGGTGCCGCGGCGGATGGGCGATTGCCCGGACCATGCCGCGCGGTAAATTTTGCAGCGGTTTTTTCTGTTCGCTCGCTGGCGCGGTCCGTGGCTTGGGGCCTGTCTAGAGAGTTGAACGGGCCATGGTTGGGGTCACGGCGGCATCGCGCTTGTGGGCGCTGGCGAGGTAGGTGTTCACGATGATCCGCTCGGCCTCGCGATCGATGGGCAGGCCTTCCAGGAAGTCGTCGATGGTGTCGTAGCTCACTCCGAATGCGTCTTCGTCGGGCCGTTGCGGGGCCAGTGTTTCCAGATCAGCCGTGGGCACTTTCATCACCAGATCGCGGGGAGCGCCCAATGCAAAACCCACCGCGCGCACGCGGCGCTTGTTCAGGCCCGCCAGCGGCAGCACATCGGCCGCTCCATCGCCATGCTTGGTGAAGAACCCCATCAGTGCCTCGGCTGCATGATCGGTGCCGATGACCAGCCCTGCGGTGGCGCCGGCCACCGCGTATTGCGCCACCATGCGGGCGCGGGCCTTGATGTTGCCGACCAGAAAGTCTTCCGCCGGGGCATCGCCCAGGTCCACGCCGGCGGCGATCAGCGCTTGCTGCATGGCATCGACCGATGCGCGGATGTCCACGGTGCGCACCTCGTCGGGTGCGATGAAGTCGAGGCACCTGACTGCCTCGGCCTCGTCCCGCTGCTGGCCATACGGCAGCCGCATGGCGATGAAACGGACGCTTTCTCCGGAGGCCCGCAGGCGGGCCACGGCCCGTTGCGCCAGGCAGCCGGCAACCAGCGAATCCACGCCGCCGCTGATCCCGAGCACGTAGGTCTGTCGCCCGGTGCGCGCCAGGTACTGGGCGAGAAAGTCGACACGGCGCTCCAGTTCGACCTCGACATTGAACTCGCGCACCACCGACAGGGATTCCAGAATCTGTGGCTGACTGGGCCTGACGCTCATTGGGGTCGCTCCTAAAAGGTGGATGGCACCGGCGCGAACTTCGCCGGGCCGCAATGGACCATTGGGCGGCCAAGTGGCCGAAGCGGTTGTCGGATGGTGCCGGCATGTCGCTGCCGCCTTGCACGGCAGGAGGCGTGTCAGTGGGTGTGTCAGGGGCGCAAGGCCTGTCAGCCGGCCCAGCCATTCCAAATGCCACCGAAGCACCGCAGATCAAAACGGCTTCCAGCGCAATAAGTACTAGGGCATATCGCTATAAAAAACATAGCGCCTGGTGGTGGGCTCAGCGCGGTGCCTTGTCCCGCTGGCGGGCCTCGATCAGCGCGATGAGTTGCTGGACCTCCACGGGCTTGACCATGTGTGCGTCGAACCCCGCTTCGGCGGCGGCGTTCCGGTCGGCTTCCTGGCCCCAGCCGGTCAACGCGATCAGCTGCACGTCCGCGCCGCCCGGCAGGGCGCGCATCTGGCGCGCCACTTCGTGCCCGCTCATGCCCGGCATGCCGATGTCCAGCACCGCCACGTCAGGCATGCCCTCGCGGGCGGCCGCGACCGCCGCGGGGCCGTCGGAACAGGTGCGTACCTCGCAACCGGAAATTTGCAGCAGGGTGGAGATGCTCCAGGCCGCATCGGCGTTGTCGTCGGCCACCAGCACCTTGGGCGCCAGGGCGGAGAGATTGCGCAATGGGGCCGGCAACCCGGGCTCCGGCAACGGCGCAAGGGGCTCCGCCTGCGCCAGCGGCAGGCGCACGGTGAAGGTGCTGCCTTGGCCCTGGCCCGGGCTGGAGCCTTCCACCAGGCCGCCGTGCAATTCCACGATGCTGCGCACGAGCGCCAGCCCGATGCCCAAGCCCCGCGCGCCGGGCAGGTCGGATGTTTCCTGCACGAACATGCCGAACAGGCTATGGATGTTGTCCGCTGCCATGCTGATGCCGTTGTCCGTCACGGCGATCACGGCGGTGCGCTGGTCCACCTGGGCCCGTACCCCGATGCGACCACCTGGAGGGGTGTATTTGGCGGCGTTGGCCAGCAGGTTGGACAGCACCTGGCTGAGGCGCACCGGGTCCGCGTCGAGCACCACCGGCATGTGCGGAAGCACCACCTCCAGCCGGTGCGCGCCGGCTTCGATGGCGGGCCTGGTGGTTTCGATGGCCATGTCCACGACCTCGGACAGCAGGATGCGGCGGCGGTGCAGGGCCAGGCGCCCCAGCCGCAGGCGCGAGACGTCCAGCAGGTCGTCCAGCAGCGTCTTCATGGCGGCGGATTGCCGGTCCAGGATGCTGGACGACTGGGCCCGCTCCTCGTCGTTCAACTTCCCCGACTGCAGCGCCTCTGCGGCATTGCGGATGGAGGCGAGGGGGTTGCGCAGTTCGTGCGACAGCACGGCCAGGAACCGGTCCTTGGCGGCGTCGGCGGCTTCCAAGGCCGAGTGCGCGGCTTCTTTCTGCCGCAGGGCCTCGACCAGTTCGGCCCGGCTGGTCTCCAGGTCTTCCTGGGCCTGGCGGGCACGGCTCTGGTCGCGCAGGATCTTGACGAAGCCGACCACGGCGCCATCGTCGAGCATCGGCATCAACACCCCGCTGGCCCAGAAGGTGGTGCCATCTTTTCGGCGGTGCAGGCGGTCGTCCATGGCGCGGCCATCGGTCAGCGCCTGGCGCACCTCGATCTGCGGTGCGCCCAGGGCGCGGTCTTCGTCGGTGAAGATGATGTCGGCGGGCTGCCCCAGCACCTCGGCCTCGGGGTAGCCGAGCAGGCGCTCGGCGCCCACGTTCCAGCGGGTCACGCGCATCTGCGGGTCGGTGGAGAAGATGGCGAACTCGACGGCGTTCTCCACGATGAGCCGCAACTGCTCCTCGCTGCGGCTGAGGGCTTCCTCCGCCCGTTTGCGTTCCGTCACGTCGGTGCACATCACCAAGGCAGCGTCCGCACGGCCTTGCACATTCGACAGGCGGCTCACGTTGTTGAAGGTCCAGATCACTGAGCCGTCCTTGCGCAGGCAGCGCTTTTCGACCTGGAACGGCTCGCCGTGGCGGGCGAGCTTCTCGAACAGCCGTGCGCTCTCGGCCCGGTCGTCGGGGTGGACGAGGTCGAGCAGCGACATGCCCACGATGTCGGCCTCGGAATAGCCCAGCAGTTCGCGGTAGCTGCGGTTGGTGAATTCGATGCGCCCGTCCAGCGACACCTCCATCACCCCGGCCGTCGCCTGGCTGACGATGAGACTGAATCGGTCCTGCGAGACGCGCAAGGCCTCCTGGCTGTGCTTGCGTTCGGTGATGTCCACGAAGGTGAGCACCACCCCGGCAATGCGGTCGTCCAGCGTGCGGTAGGGCAGGGCCCTGACCAGGAACCACTGGCCGCTGCCCTTGCCGACCTCGCGCTCCATCGGCACCAGCCGCTCCAGGACGCGGCGGGCATCGGAGGTCATCTCCGGGTAGTCCAGGTGGGTTGCCAGATCGGACAGCGGGCGGCCGATGTCAGTGGGAATCAGTTTGAACAGCGTGATCGCCGAGGGGGTGAAGCGGGTGATGCACAGCTCGCGGTCCAGGAACACCGTCGCGATCGCGGTGGCGTCCATCAGGTTGTGCATGTCGCTGTTGGAGTGGCCGAGTTCATCGACCTTGCTCTTGAGCTCGTGGTTGACGGTGGTGAGCTCTTCGTTGATCGACTGCAGTTCTTCTCGGCTGGTTTCGAGTTCCTCGGTGGCCGAGCGCAGCTCTTCGTTCATGGCCTGCAGCTCTTCGTTGCTGGCCTTGAGTTCTTCGGTGGACACCTCGTACTGCTCGACCGTGTCGCGCAGGTGCAGTTTCATGCGCTCCAGTTCTTGCTCCAGGTGCTGCGCCAGGGGCTCGGAGACCGACATGGGCCGCACCGGCATGGGCAGCAGCGGCTGCAGCGCCGACGCGGGCTGGATGATCACCAGATGAAAACCCGGCGCCTCGTGGAACGGGACGATGCGGACCACCAGCACCATTTCGCTGCCGGCATGGGTGACGGCCACGGGCGGGGTCTCCACGGCCATCTTGCGCTGCGCCGCCTGGTAGAGCGCCGCGCGCACTTCGATGCGCAGGTCCTCGTGGATGGCGCGCAGCAGGTTGCGGCTGGGCTCGCCGCCCTGAAAGCGCAGGAACTCGCCGGCGTTGGGCGACAGGTGCACGATGTCGTGGCCGGCATCGATCAGCACGGAGGGCGGCGCGATCTTCTCCAGCAGCCGGAAATGCAGCTCACCCCAGCTGTGGCTGCGGCCATCGAGGGGCGGCAGATCGCGCGAGGCCGGGGG
>NZ_BAAJYR010000145.1:0-9030 GCF_057546605.1 Acidovorax sp. KPB24-03
CCCGTCGCAGGACGGCCCGCGCCACCGCATGCCCAGCCCCGAGCAGCGCAAGGCGCACATGGAGCAGCGCGCCAACGCCCTGCAGCAAAAGCTGCAGCTCACCCCGGCCCAGCAGCCCGCCTGGGACACCTTCAAGGCCGCGATGCAGCCGCAGGAGCGCGGCGCGCGGCTCGATCCCAAGGGCCTCGACCAGCTGACCACGCCCGAGCGCATCGACCGCATGCGGGCCATGCGCGCCCAGCACAGCGCGGAGGCCGACCGCCGCGATGAAGCCACCAAGGCCTTCTACGCCACGCTGACCCCGGCGCAGCAAAAGACCTTCGACCAGGAAAGCCGCCGCATGCACCGCCACCCTGGCATGGGCGGCCCACGCGATGGTGAACGCGGCAAGGACGGACGCCACGGCGGCCCGCGCGGCGAACGCCCGGCCGTGCCGCCGGTGCCCGCACCCGCGCCGCAGTAAGCGACCGGTCCGGGAGGGTTTGCGCGCAGTCTGGATATCTCTGCATACCCCCCCGGTCAGATCCCGACCGATCAGTACGGTTGAGGCGACTGCCTACAACGCACCCCCCCGATGGGCGGAATACAGTGGGTTACACACGTTGTGCAAACCCACAGTCATTCCATCGAGGGAATTTCCATGCCGATCACCCACCTCCTGCGTTCCCGCGCCCTGCTGCGCGGGAACGCTTTTTTCCTGGCGCTGGCCTGCGTCGCCGGCGCAGGCGCCGTTCACGCCCAGCCTTCGGGCACCAGCCCGTCCGTCTACGTGCAAGGCGGCTGGGCAGAACACCAGACCGATTCCGCCGCCGTGGGTGTGACGCTGCCCTGGAACTGGCAGAGCGAGCTGTGGGGCCATGAAGTGCGCGGCTACTGGGACATTTCCGCCAGCCGCTGGTCGTACAACGGGGTCAATGGCTCGGGCGACCTGACCGTGGTCGGCTTCACCCCCACCTTCCGCCTGCGCCCCGACAACGGCCGCGCCAACTGGTTCTGGGAAGGGGGCGTCGGCATCACGTATGCCGACCGCAAGTACCACACCCCCGACAAGGAGTTCAGCACCCGCTACAACTTCGGTTCCCACCTGGGCGTGGGCTACAGCCTGGGCGCGCAGCGCCAGCACGAGATCGTGCTGAGGGTTCAGCACCTGTCCAACGCGGGCATCAAGAAGCCCAACCCGGGCGAGAACTTCGTGCAGCTGCGCTACGCGTACCACTTCTGATCCCTGCCTGTTTCATCCATGCCAACAAGGGCCCTTCGGGGCCCTTTTTCTTTGGCAGATGCCGATCCGGGGCGCATTGTGGACAAGCCTGGGGACATTTCCGGAGCAACCCATGGGTTATCCACAGAAGACGCCGAGGCGCCGAAGTTGTTGTCGCCCGGCATGCCGGTTCACCCGGCCAGCGCCACAGGGTTTGCGACCATCCAAGTGCTTGGCAGCGTTGAGGAAATCGGCCTTGTCCACAGAAACGGGGCTCCTCTACTACTACTGCTATGTATTGATAGAACCTTTAATGGAATAACAAGGAACCTCCGGGCCGCCGAAAACCGACCGCCGCGCTCCTTGCCCGACGTCACCCGGGCCCGGCGCAAAACGAAGGCATCCCGCCCGCCGTGGGAAAAGAAAAAGGGAAGGGAAAGAAAAAGAAGAAAGGGGCGAACGCCTTGCCGTCCGATCGACGGGCTGCGCCCGATCCATGGTCGGCAGATATCGGACCTGGCGACATCGCACGGAAGGGGGCCGCTTTCGCGCCAATGAGCGAAAAAGGGCGGCCACGGGAACAAGTCTGTGGATATTTCCCGCACAACCGGCCACTTGTCCACAGCGAAATGCGATGCGCCGGTTTTGTCCCCGCCGCCGCGACAGCGGGAGCCGGGTGCCGCCCACAAGGTTCACGGCATCGCAAGTCCGTTGATCCGCAACGGAAAAATGCAGTTGTCCACAGTTGGAGGCCGTGCTTACTACGACTACTATGGATTGATAAAGACATTAAGGAGAAGACAGAAAAAACCGTCGCCCGCGGCCCGCCCCGGATGGCGAGGAGGTGTGGCAGAACGAGACGCGCGTGGCGCAGGAAGGCGCCAGGGGCCTTCGGCACAGCGGAGGCAGGGGGAGGGGACACCCGGCGCGTGGAAGGCCGCCCAGCCGCCCGGCAGGGGCCTGCCGGGGGCTGTCAGAGGAAAAAGATCAGACGGGCGCGTTCCGCAGGAAGCGCTCGAGCACGTCGGCCGGCAGCGGCCGGCTGAAGAAATAGCCCTGGTAGAGCTGGCAGCCCGCCTGGGCCAGGCGGTTGCGCTGGGCGCCGGTCTCGACGCCTTCGGCGATGACGTTCAGGCCCAGGCTGCGCGAGAGCGCGATGATGGTGTCCACGATGGCCGCATCGTTGGGATCGCTGAGCAGGTCGCGCACGAAGCTCTGGTCGATCTTGAGCTGGTCCAGTGGCATGCGCTTGAGGTAGCTCAGGGAGGAGTAGCCGGTGCCGAAGTCGTCCAGCGAGAAACCCACCCCATGGGCGCGCAGCGCCGACATGGTGGCGATGGTGGTTTCCATGTCGTCCACGAAGAGGCTTTCGGTCAGCTCCAGCTTGAGCTGGTCGGCCGGCGCCCCGGTGAACACCAGCGCACGCACCACGTCGTCCACGAAGCCCGCGTGGTGGAACTGGCGCGAGCTCACGTTCACCGCCATGGTGAGGTGCGACAGGTAGGGCTCGTCCTGCCAGCTGGCCAGCAAGGTGCAGGCGGTGTGCAGCACCCAGCGGCCCAGGGGCAGCACGAGGCCGGTTTCCTCGGCCAGGGGGATGAAATCGCCTGGCGGCACCATGCCCCGCTTGGCGTGCGGCCAGCGCACCAGCGCCTCCACCCCGACCACGCGGTTCATCGTGTCCACCTGGGGCTGGTAGTGCAGCAGGAATTCCTCGCGGGCGATCGCCGTGCGCAGGTCGTCTTCCAGCGCGGCCCGGGCCGTCACCACGGCCTGCATGCCGGGGTCGAAAAAGCGCAGGGTGTTGCGGCCGGCGGTCTTGGCCTGGTACATGGCCAGGTCCGCCTGCTTGAGCAACTCGCCCACGGTGGACTGGCCGTCGGTGAACGGGGCGACGCCGATGCTGGGCGTGCTGCGGTACTGGTAGCCGTCCAGGGCATAGGGGGCGCTCAGCACCGACAGGATCTTCTCGCCCACCACGCGGGCGCTCACGGCCAGTTCGTCGGGCCGGGGGCTGAGCGCCTCGATCATCACCACGAACTCGTCGCCGCCCAGCCGCGCCACGGTATCGACGGTGCGCACGCAGGTGTTCAGCCGCTGCGCCACCTGCTGCAGCAGCAGGTCGCCCTTGTCGTGGCCGAGCGTGTCGTTCAGCGTCTTGAAGTTGTCCAGGTCGATGAACAGCAGCGCCCCGCCCTGGCGCTGGCGCTGCGCCGTGGCCAGGGCCTGGTGCATGCGGTCCATGAGCAGCATGCGGTTGGGCAGGCCGGTGAGCGAGTCGAAGAACGCCAGGCGCTGGATCTCGCGCTCGGTGGCCTTGCGGTGGCCGATGTCGGTGTGGATGGCCAGGATGGATTCGGGCTGGCCGCCCTCGTCGCGCACCAGGGTCCAGCGGCCTTCCACGTCGATCGCATGCCCGTCCTGGTGGAACTGCACGATCTCGCCCGTCCACTCGCCCTGGGCCAGGGTGGCCTCGGTGGCGCGCAGGAATTCGGTGGCGTTCTGGTAGAGCAGCGTGTCGATGGTGCGGCTCAGCACCTGCGCCTGCGACCAGCCGTACATGCGTTCCGCGCCCTGGTTCCAGAACGTGATGCGGTGCTCCAGGTCGCGCACGATGATGGCGTCGCGGGCCTTGTCCAGCAGCGAGGCCTGGCGCCGGATGTGGGCGTCCGATGCCTGGCGGGCCATTTCGGCGGTGGCGCGCGCCGCGAAGATGCGCAAGGTCGAGGAGACCAGCGCCGGCCGCTCCAGCGGCTCGCGGAAGATCACGAAGATCAGCCCGATGGGCCGCCCCTCGGCGTCGCGCAGCTGCTGGCCCACGTAGCTTTGGGCGCCCAGCGCCGCGACGGGTGAGCGCGGGTACAGCTCGCAGACGCCGGATGTGACCACGTATTCCGCCTCGGTCGCCAGCCGCAGGCTGGGCGTGCCCTCCAGCGAATACTCGGCATTGGGCTGCACCACGCCGTCCTGCACGCGCGAGAGCGTGATGGCGCGCGGCGGCTGTCCCTCCACCGGCGGCAGCAACCGCGTCACGCAGCCGGCCTGTGCGCCCAGCGCATCCGCCATGTTGCTGGCCAGCTGCTTGAAGAATTCGGTCCCGGTGCTGGCCGAGATGGCAGCGGCGGCCTTGAGCACCACGCTCTGCAGGCGCTGCTGGTCCTGGCGGGTGCGCAGGCTCTCGATGCCGAAGGCCAGGTCGTTGGCCAGCTGCTGCAGCAGCTCGGTCTCCTCGGAGCCGATCTCCAGCACTTCGGGCGGGTAGAGGTACAGCAGGCCGAACGAGCGCTCGGCGTTGCGCAGCGGCAGGCTGATCACCGAATGCAGGCCTTGCCGCAGCATGCGCTCGGTCCAGCTGGCGAACGTCGGGTCGAGCCGGATGTCGCGCACGATCACCGGGCGGCCGCTGCGCACCGCCAGCCCGGCCGGGCCCTGGCCGCCCGGCTGGTCGGCCGACCAGCTCAGCTGCAGTGTCTCCGCATAGTGGTCGCTGTGGTGGCCGCTCCAGGCCACGGGCTCGATGCTCTGGCGCGCATCGTCGCGCACCATGCCGACCCAGGCCATCCGGTAGCCGCCCACGTCCGTGGCGATGCGGCAGACCTCGCGCAGCAGGTCGGCCTCGGAGGTCGCGCGCACCAGGGATTCGTTGCAGGCGGCCAGCAGCCGCTGGATGCTGCCCACCCGCGCCAGCTCCCGTTCGAGGCGCATGCGCTGCGTGACGTCGGTGGCCAGCACCTGGCGTGCGGGCACGCCGTTGAATTCGATGCCCCCGGCATACACCTCGGTGTCGATCACCGTGCCGTCCTTCTTGCGGTGGCGCCGGTGCACGGCGTCACGCCGGGCATTGTGGGGAATGGTGTGCGCTTCCCGTATGCGGGCTTCGCGGTTGTCCTGGGGCCACAGGTCAGGCGTGGTCATGCACAGCAGTTCCGCCTCGCTGTACCCGTACTGGCGCACCATGGCCCGGTTGACGGCCAGGATGCGCAGGGTGCCCAGCTCGTACACCCACATGGGCTGCGGGTGCGCATCGAACAGCAGGCGGTATTGCTGCTCTGACGCGTGCAGTTGCGCGGCATAGCGCCGCAGCTGCACCACGGCGCCCAGCGACTCGGCCAGGATCTGCACGTGCGCCAGGTGGCGCTGCGAGAACGACGCCAGCGGGTCGCCGTTGACCTTGAGCATGCCCACCACCGCGTCGCCCGCGCGCACCGGCGCCGCGATGAAGGCCACCGGCCCCGGCTCGCACAGGGCGGCCGAGGGCATGGCCTGCGCGACGGCCGGCTGGCTGCAGACGGTCTCGCCCGCGTCGATGCGGTGCCACAGCTCGTAGCCTTCCAGCGGGCGCACGTCGTTCAGCGGCACGGCGCGCATGCCGGTGCTGGCCTGCACCCGGGCTTTGTCGCCTTCGCGCATCACCACCATCGCACCGCCGGCATCGGACAGTTCCATCGCGGTGCGGGCCACCAGCTGCAGCACCTCGTCCATGGACAGTTCGAGCGACGAAATCTTCTGCTGCACGCGCACCAGCTCGGCGTGGGTGCGGGCCTCGTCCTTGGCCTGCAGCGCGCTGTCCTTTTGCGCGCTGATGTCGGTCATGCCGCCCACCATGCGGATCGCATGGCCTTCGGCGTCGCGGATCACGAAGCCGCGATCCTGCACCCAGGCGTAGCTGCCGTCGTAGCGGCGAAAGCGGTATTCCTCGGCCCAGTGCTTGGCCGTGCCCTCGATCGCCGCGTGGATGCTCTCCAGCACCGCGTCGCTGTCTTCCGGGTGCAGGCGCAGCGTCCACGACGTGCTGTCGTGCGGCAGGGTCTGCATGGGCACACCGAACAGCGTCTGCATGCCCTCGTTCCACCACATGGAGTCGTCGTGCAGGTTCCAGTCCCAGATGGCGTCGGCCGTGGCGCGCGCCACCAGGTGAAAGCGCTCGTCGCTGGCTGCCCGCTCGGTGGCCATGCGCGCCTGGTTGCGCTGGCTGCGGCGCAACTCCAGCAGGGCGATGGCCTGACCGGCCACCGCGCGCAACGATTCGAGCTGGGGCGGTTGCAGCACGCACGGCTCGGTGGACATCACCACCACGGCGCCCAGCACCCATTTCTCCGCGGTGATCAGCGGCATGCAGGCCACGGCGCGCACGCGCGGCCCGGCGATCACCAGCGGATGGCGGCGCAGCGTGGAATGGGCGTGGGTGTCCTGCACCTGCACCACCCGGCCGTCCACCGCCAGGGCGCACAGCGGGTGGGCCGCATCCAGCGACTGCAGTTCGATGCCGGTGCTGGCCTTGAACCACTCGCGCCCCTGGTCGATGAAACCGATCGCCGCCATGGGCATGCCGCACAGGCGGGCGGCCAGCCGGGTCAGCTGATCGAACGCCTCCTCCGCCGGGGTGTCCAGCACCGCGCAGGCACGCAGCGCCTCCAGGCGTTTGCCCACGGGCGCAGCCTTGGGCGGCACGCTCAAAAGGCCAGCGGACGGGAAAGTGACCGTGGGCATGGGTCGGTAGGCGACAGCACCTGCATGGGATTCGGGCGGATCGGGATCTGCGGCGGCAAATGACTACAAAAAGTAACGGTGAATGCTACACCGGCGCTGCGCCGGCCGGTGTTGCTTCCTGGCCTATCGGGCCTGGCGCCGTTCGCGCACCGCCTGGGCCAGGCCCTGTAGCACCGGCACTGTCTGCGCCATGCTGATGCAGGCGTCGGTCACCGATACGCCCTGCGCCAGGGGCTGGCCAGCGACGATGTCCTGCCGGCCTTCCTGCAGGTGGCTCTCGATCATCAGGCCCACGATGCGGCGGTCGCCGCCGGCCACCTGCCCGGCAACATCGGCCGCCACGTCGATCTGGCGGCTGTGCTGCTTGCTGCTGTTGGCGTGCGAGACGTCGACCATCACCTGCCCGCGCAGCCCCGCCGCCTGCAGCAGCTGGCAGGCGGCGTCCACGGACGGCGCCGCGTAGTTGGGCTGCTTGCCGCCGCGCAGGATCACATGGCAGTCGTTGTTGCCGCGCGTCTCGAAGATGGCGGACTGGCCCATCTTGGTCATGCCCATGAAGGCATGCGGCGCCTGGGCCGCCAGGATGGCGTCGCTGGCCACCTTCACGCCGCCGTCGGTGCCGTTCTTGAAGCCCACCGGGCACGACAGGCCGCTGGCCAGCTGGCGGTGGCTCTGGCTTTCGGTGGTGCGCGCCCCGATCGCGCCCCAGCTCACCAGGTCGCTGATGAACTGCGGGCTGAGCAGGTCCAGGAATTCGGTGCCCACCGGCAGGCCCAGCGCCAGGATGTCCAGGAGCAGCGCGCGGGCCATCTCCAGCCCCTCGTTGATGGCGAAGCTGCCGTCCAGGTGCGGGTCGTTGATGTAGCCCTTCCAGCCGACGGTGGTGCGGGGCTTCTCGAAGTACACGCGCATCACGACCAGCAGGTCCTGCGACAGCGCATCGGCCTGCGTTTTGAGCTGGCGGGCGTATTCCATGGCCTGCCCGTGGTCGTGGATCGAGCAGGGTCCCACCACCACGACGAGCCGGTCGTCCTGGCCGTGCAGCACGCGCGAGATCGCCGCGCGGCTGGTCTCGACCAGCTGCAGCGCGCCGGGCGGCGTGGGCAGCCATTCCTGCAGCAGCGCAGGCGTGATCAGCGGGCGCACGGCCTTGATGCGCGTGTCGTCGATGCGGGTCGTGTCGTGGGTGGAGAGCGGGGTGGCGGTGCGGTGCACGTGGGGGGTGGCTGGGGTCGTCATGGCGGCGATTGTCGCGCGCCGCCCGCCGCTGCCCCTCGGCCCCGCTCAGGGCCGGCGGAAGGCGGTTTTCTGCCGTGACCAGTAGCGCGAATCGAGCCGGTCCATCCGCACCTCGCCGCCGGTGGAGGGCGCGTGCACGAAGCGGCCCTCGCCCACGTAGATGCCCGCATGCGTCGGCCGCCCCGCGCCGAACACCACCAGGTCGCCCGTGCGCAGGTCGCCGCTGTCCACCGGCAGCCCGAAGTCGCTCAGCTGCGCCACGGTGCGCGGCGGGGCGATGCCCGCGCGGCTCTTGTACACATAGCCGATGAGGCCGCTGCAGTCGAATCCGCCTTCGGGCGTGTTGCCGCCATAGCGGTACGGCGTGCCCACCAGCCCCAGCGCATGGATGGCGATGTCGCTCGACTGGTCGGGCGACAGCTGCGAATACGTCACGCTGGTGCGCGGCGAACGCGGCTGTGGCGTGGTGCCGCAGCCGGCCAGCAGCAAGGCGGCGGACAACAGTGCAAGGCAGAGGGAGGCACGCATGCGCCGAGGGTAACGGATGTGCTGCGGCACCAGGCGCGCGAGCGTGGATGTCAGCGGGGCGATGCGTCCGCGGGTGCCGCCGGCCCCGCGCCCGCCTTGTGCAGCAGGTGTTCCGCCAGCGTTTCGTACAGCGGGCGCACCAGCATGCGCGACACCAGGCTGGCCAGCATGGCCGAGGCCATCAGGCTCAGCACCATGGCATGGCCGTCCACCATCTCCATCACGATGATGAAGGCCGTGAGCGGCGCCTGCGTGACCGCCGCCAGGAAGGCCGCCATGCCCATGGCGATCAGGGCCGGGGCGATGTCCGCGCCGGTCAGCAGCGAGATGTTGTGCCCCACCCCCGCGCCGATCGACAGCGCCGGCGCGAAGAAGCCGCCGGGCACGCCGCACCAGGCCGTGAGCCAGGTGGAGATGAATTTCAGCGTGACATAGAACGCCGGGACATCGGCCTGCCCCTCCAGCATGTGCTTGACCGCCTCGGAGCCGGCGCCGAACGTGGCGCCGCCCGTGGCCAGGCCGATCACCGCCACCGCCAGCCCGCCCGCCGCCGCGAAGCGCACCGGGGAACC
>NZ_BAAJYR010000146.1:0-8965 GCF_057546605.1 Acidovorax sp. KPB24-03
CGTCACGACCGACTGCGCTGAGGCGAGGGCGGCCGCCAGCCGGGGGCGCTGGGGGTAGGGTGTCTCTTCGAAGCCGAGCCGGCCCCGCGCGTCGCATTCGCAGGCCAGCAGCACCTCGGCAAAGCGCGCCGGCTTGCGCAGGGCGTCGCAACGCTCCAGGAGCCGCACCAGGGCGGCGGCGTTGAGGTCCGCGCTGCGGTGGATGTGGCCGTGCTCGCGCGCCACCACGTCCGCGGTTTCGCGGCAGTCCACCGGCACGCGCAGGCGCTCGCACACGTCGCGCAGCAGTTCGGCGCTGCGGGTTTCGTGGCCGACGTGGCGCGGCAGCACGTCGGCCGCAGTGGTGCCCTTGCCGAGGTCGTGCACCAGGCAGGCAAAGCGCACGGCCAGGGGCGCCTGCAGCCGCGCGGCCATGTCCAGCACCATCATCACGTGCACGCCGGTGTCGACCTCGGGGTGGTACTCCGCGCGCTGGGGCACGCCCCACAGGCGGTCGAGCTCTGGCAGCAGCACGGCCAGCGCCCCGCAGGCGCGCAGCACCTCGAACATGCGCGAGGGCGCGGGCTCCATCAGGCCGCGGGCCAGTTCCTGCCAGACGCGCTCGGCCACCAGGTGATCCACCTCGCCGGCCTCGACCATCTCCCGCATGAGCGCCAGGGTCTCGGGGGCCACGGTGAAGTCGGTGAAGCGCGCGGCGAAGCGTGCCACGCGCAGGATGCGCACGGGGTCTTCGCGGAAGGCGTCGGTCACGTGGCGCAGCACGCGCGCCTGCAGGTCGCGCACGCCGCCGTAGGGGTCGCACAGGCCATGCGTTGCCGAGGGGGCGGCGGCAGAGGCACCGGCCGCATCGGCCGGCTGCGCGATGGCGTTGATCGTGAGGTCGCGGCGCGAGAGGTCCTCCTCCAGCGTGACCTCGGGCGAGGCCTGCACCGCAAAGCCGCGGTAGCCGCGCCCGCTCTTGCGCTCGGTGCGCGCCAGGGCGTATTCCTCGTGCGTCTGGGGATGCAGGAACACCGGGAAGTCGCGCCCGACGGGCAGGTAGCCCTGCGCCGCCATTTCGTCGGGCGTGGCGCCGACGACGACCCAGTCCCTGTCGTTGACCGGGCGGCCCAGCAGCCTGTCGCGCACCGCGCCGCCTACCATGTAGATTTGCATGGGCGGCAGTGTACGGCGCGGCGTTGCGGACCCGGTTGGCATCTGCCCAACGGTCCGCGCGATCGATTCAAGGCCAAACAGGTGCCATGCCGGCGGATTTCATGCCTGTATTGCTACTAAATTCGTAGCAGATCACGTTTTTGTGACTTGTGGGGCCGGGTGTGCATCGCGGCACTGTCCGACGACAAAGGGCGTCTTGGCTGACGGAGGGCCGGGGCCCGGTCGAGCCACCATCGGCGGGTCGCCCGCGCCGCGGGCCCGCATCCGATTCAGGGAACGCATGGCATCCAAAGACAAAGAGAAAGAAAAAGACAAACCCGCCGGTCCGGCCGTGAGCGAGAAGGACATCAAGGCGCAGCGCGATCTGTGCGTGCTGGGACCGCACGGCGACCTGCGCCTGGCCTCGGTCACCATCGACGGGTACAGCCTGGAGTTGCGCGACGGCGACGGCTTTGTGGGCGACAACGCCAGCCGCACCGCCTTCCGCGAAATGCTCGATGCCTGGCGCAAGCTCTACACCGACATGGCCGGCAAGGACCCACTGGGCAGCAAGCCCACGCGCGAGATCAGCAAGCAGCGCCTGGACGAGCTGCTCGAAAAGGACGGCACCGCCGCCCGCGCCATCGAGGCTGCCTCGGAGGACTATGCGCTGCAGCTGTCCCACGTGGTGCAGTGCTTTCTCAAGCACAAGACGTGGCGCGGCGTGAAGCGCGTGATCATCGGTGGGGGCTTTCACCAGAGCGAAGTGGGCGAGAGGGCCATCGCCCGGGCTGCCGAAATCCTCAAGAAGGAAAAGACCTCCGTCGAACTGCGCACCCTGCACCACCACGCGGACGAGGGTGGCCTGATCGGCTGGGTGCACCTGGCGCCGCCGGCGCTGCTGCAGAGCTACGACGCCATCCTGGCTGTGGACATCGGCGGCACCAACGTGCGCTGCGGCATCGTGCAGACCCACCTGCACAGCGCGCCCGACATGTCCAAGGCCGAGGTGCTGATCCGCGAGAAGTGGGGCCATGCCGACGACGCCCCCAAGCGCGACGAACTGGTCGAAGGCATCGCGGAGATGCTGGAAGACCTCGTGGCCCATGCCGAGAAGGAAAACATCCGCCTCGCGCCCTACGTCGGCGTGGCCTGCCCGGGGCTGGTCTGCGAAGACGGGTCGCTGGCGGGCGGCACGCAGAACCTGCCGGGCAACTGGGAGAGCATCCGTTTTCACCTGCCGCGCGACCTGTGCGAGCGCCTGCCCTACATCGGCCAGGGCCGCACGCAGGTCTGCCTGCACAACGATGCGGTGGTGCAGGGCCTGTCGGAGCTGCCTTTTACCACCGACGTGAAACACTGGGCCGTGCTCACCGTGGGCACGGGCCTGGGCAACGCCAGCTACACGAACCGCGCGGACGGCTGAGCCGCAGGCCCGCGCCGGGCGGGGCAGGGCGCGGAAGACCCGCAGGACAGGGCAGGGCCGATCTCCGGCGCCTTGGGCGGGCGCCGCGCTGCCCAATAGGGCGGGCCGCCCTCCGGCATGCCCCGAAACCTATAATCGACGTCCCCAGCCCTCGCCGGGACTTCATGGGCCTCACATGCGTTGAGGCACCTCGGCACCCCACCAGATTCCAAGATGAGCCAGCCCACTTCCAGCGTCGCAGACATCCGCAAGACTTTCCTCGACTTCTTCGCGTCGAAGGGCCACACCATCGTTCCGTCGAGCCCGCTCGTGCCGGGCAACGACCCGACGCTGATGTTCACGAACTCGGGCATGGTGCAGTTCAAGGACGTGTTCCTGGGCACCGACAAGCGTCCTTACCAGCGCGCCACCTCCGTCCAGGCCTGCCTGCGTGCGGGTGGCAAGCACAACGACCTGGAGAACGTGGGCTACACGGCCCGCCACCACACGTTCTTCGAAATGCTGGGCAACTGGAGCTTTGGCGACTACTTCAAGCGCGAATCGCTGAAGTGGGCCTGGGAACTGCTCACCGAGGTCTATCAGCTGCCGGCCGAACGCCTGCTGGCCACCGTCTACGAAGAGGACGACGAGGCCTACGACATCTGGACGAAGGAAATCGGCCTGCCGCCCGAGCGCGTGATCCGCATCGGCGACAACAAGGGCGGCCGCTACAAGTCCGACAATTTCTGGATGATGGCCGACACGGGCCCCTGCGGCCCCTGCAGCGAAATCTTCTACGACCACGGCCCCGAGATCCCCGGCGGCCCGCCCGGCAGCCCTGACGAGGACGGTGACCGCTTCATCGAGATCTGGAACAACGTGTTCATGCAGTTCGACATGGCCGAGGACGGCTCCGTCAAGCCGCTGCCCGCACCATGCGTGGACACGGGCATGGGCCTGGAGCGCCTGGCCGCCATCCTGCAGCATGTGCACAGCAACTACCAGATCGATCTGTTCGATGCGCTCATCAAGGCCGCGGGCCGCGAGACCCACACGGCCGATCTGTCCAACCCGTCGCTGAAGGTGATCGCCGACCACATCCGCGCGACCTCGTTCCTCATCGTGGACGGTGTGCTGCCGAGCAACGAAGGCCGTGGCTACGTCGAACGCCGCATCGTGCGCCGCGCCATCCGCCATGGCTACAAGCTGGGCCAGAAGACGCCTTTCTTCCACAAGCTCGTCAAGGACCTGGCCCAGCAGATGGGCGACGCCTACCCCAAGCTGCGCGAGCAGGAGCAGCGCATCACCGACGTGCTCAAGACCGAAGAGGAGCGCTTCTTCGAGACGCTGGCCAACGGCATGGAAATCCTGGACGCCGCCCTGGCCGGCGGCGCGAAGGTGCTGCCCGGCGATGTGGCCTTCAAGCTGCACGACACGTACGGCTTTCCGCTCGACCTGTCGGCCGACGTGTGCCGCGAGCGCGGCGTGACCGTGGACGAGGCCGGTTTCGCCGAAGCCATGAACAAGCAAAAGGCCCAGGCCCGCGCGGCCGGCAAGTTCAAGATGGACAAGGCGCTGGAGTACACCGGCGACGTCAACCGCTTCACCGGCTACGAGCAACTGGCCGAGAAGACCGCCAAGATCACTGCCATCTATGTGGACGGCGTCGGTGTGGCCGCGCTGCGCTCGGGGCAGGAGGGCGTCGTGGTGCTCGACACCACGCCGTTCTACGCCGAAAGCGGTGGCCAGGTGGGCGATCAGGGCGTCATCGCCAGCGGCTCGGCCCGCTTCGCGGTGGCCGACACGCTCAAGATCAAGGCCGACGTGTTCGGTCACCACGGTAGCCTGGAAGCGGGCACCCTGAACGTGGGCGACACCGTGACGGCCGAGGTGGACACGGCGCTGCGCGCCGCCACCATGCGCAACCACTCCGTCACCCACCTGATGCACAAGGCCCTGCGCGAAGTGCTGGGCAGCCATGTGCAGCAAAAGGGCTCGCTGGTGAACGCCGAGCGCACGCGCTTCGACTTTGCCCACAATGCCCCGGTGACCGATGCGCAGATCCGCGAGATCGAGCGCCGCGTGAACGAGGAAATCCTGGCCAACACCGCCACCGGCGCCCGCGTGATGGACATCGAGTCGGCCCGGAAGACCGGCGCCATGATGCTGTTCGGCGAGAAGTACGGCGAAAGCGTGCGGGTGCTGGACATCGGCACCAGCCGCGAACTGTGTGGCGGCACGCACGTGGCGCGCACCGGCGACATCGGGCTGTTCAAGGTCGTGGCCGAAGGCGGCGTGGCGGCCGGCGTGCGGCGGATCGAGGCCGTCACCGGCAGCAACGCGCTGGCCTATCTGCAGCAACTCGAAGACACCGTGACCCGTGCGGCCAGCGTGCTGAAGGCACCGGTGGCCGAGCTGAACGGCCGCATCGGCCAGACGCTGGACCAGGTGAAGGGGCTGGAGCGTGAAGTGGCCGCACTCAAGGGCAAGCTCGCTTCGGCGCAGGGCGACGAGATGCTCGCCCAGGCGGTGGACATCAAGGGCGTGAAGCTGCTGGCGGCCCAACTGCCCGGCGCGGATGCCAAGACCCTGCGCGACACCATGGACAAGCTCAAGGACAAACTCAAGTCCGCCGTGATCGTGCTGGCGGCCGTCGATGGCGACAAGGTGCAGCTGGCGGCCGGCGTGACCGCCGACAGCGTGGGCAAGGTCAAGGCCGGCGAGCTGGTCAACTTCGTGGCCCAGCAGGTCGGCGGCAAGGGCGGCGGCAAGCCTGACATGGCCATGGCTGGTGGCACCGATGCGTCCGCGGTGCCCGCGGCGCTGGCATCCGTGCAAGGCTGGGTGGGCGAACGCCTCTGATTTTCAGGGCGCCGCAAAAACAAAGTCCCGCATCGCGGGCCTTTGTTGTTTGGCCAGCCGCAGGGCCGGCCGGTCAGAACAGTTCGACGTCGTCGTTGGACACCTTGGTGTGCAGGTGGCCCTGGTCGATCAGCTCGTCGTAGTAGCACACCCGGTTGCGGCCGTTTTCCTTGGCGAAGTAGAGGGCCTGGTCGGCCTGGCCCAGGATTTCGACCGGCGCACCGCGGTCGGTGCACACGAAGCCCAGGCTGACCGTGACCCGGCCCACCTGCGGAAAGTTGTATTCCTGCACCGCCAGGCGGAAGCGGTTGAACACCTTGTGCGCGGTCGAGAGAGTGGTCGAGCGCAGCAGCACCACGAACTCCTCGCCCCCGAAACGGAAGATGCGGTCGTGGCTGCGGAAGGACGAGCGCAGGATGTTGGCGATCAGGATCAGCACTTCGTCGCCATACAGGTGGCCGAAGCGGTCGTTGACCTGCTTGAAATGGTCGATGTCCACCACCGCCAGCCACTGCTGCAGCGGCTCGCTGGTGTCGGCACCGTCTCCGTCCGCGAGCATCTCGTCGGCCGCGATGCGCACGCTGCCGGACACGCCCGCGCGGCGCGCGAACTGCTCGTCGAAGGTCTTGCGGTTGAACAGCCCCGTGAGCGCATCGCGCTCGCTGTAGTCCAGCAGGCTCTGGTAGTTCTGGTAGACGTAGAAGACGCTCTGGATCACGTCCAGCTTGTGCACCGAGAACGGCCGCGACTGCGTCACCTCGATGCAGGCGTGCACCTCGTCGTGCATCCACACCGGCATCCACAGCGTGTGCTCGCCCTTGCGCAGCGAATGCAGCGCGCGCCGCTCCTTCTGCAAGATGCACTCGTGCAGCGCGGCGTATTGGGTGAGCGGCTCGCGGCGGGAATCGGCCGCCGCTTCGGAGTTGGTCGACACCATCTGGCCCTGGTCGCACCAGGTGCGCGGCCGCACGTATGGAATGCCATCGTCCTTGAAGATTTCGAGCGCACGCACCGCCTTGATCGCGGGCAGCTTCTGGAGCGTGGAGAGCACCGACACCTCCAGCCGAAGATGGTCGCGGTGGCCGGTCATTTCGACCAGGTTGTCGAGAATGGGCTTCATGGATGCGTCGATTCTGCAGTCATGCGGTCAACTTCGGCGCACGAACACCACGTCCCACACACCGTGCCCCAGGCGCAGGCCACGGTTTTCGAACTTGGTGAGGGGGCGGTAGTCGGGCTGCGGCGCGTAGCCGTCAGCGGTATTGGCCAATTGGGGCTCGGCCGACAGCACCTCCAGCATCTGTTCGGCGTACGGCTGCCAGTCCGTCGCGCAATGCAGGTAGCCGCCCGGCTTGAGCCGGGCCGCCAGCTTGGCCACCAGCGGCGGCTGGATCAGGCGGCGCTTGTTGTGCTTTTTCTTGTGCCACGGATCGGGAAAGAAGATGTGGATCCCATCCAGCGTGCCGGGCGGCACCATGTGGTCGATCACCTCGACCGCGTCGTGCTGCAGGATGCGGATGTTGGCCAGGCCCTGCTCGCCAATGCGTTTGAGCAGCGCGCCCACGCCGGGCTCGTGCACCTCGCAGCAAAGGAAGTTGTCCTGCGGGCGCACGCCGGCAATGTGCGCGGTGGCCTCGCCCATGCCGAATCCGATCTCCAGCACCAGCGGGGCGCTGCGGCCGAACACGGCGGGTGCGTCGATGGGTTGGGGGGCGTAGTCCAGCACGAAGCGGGGCCCCAGCTCTTCGAAGGCCTTGGCCTGGCCGGTGGTGGTGCGGCCTGCGCGGCGCACATAGCTCTTGATGGTCTTGGGATAGGGGACGTCGGCGGGGGCACCGCCGCCCGCGCGCGCAGGGCGCTGCTCGGGGGGATTCGTCGGGCCGGCATCGGCCAGGGGCAATTGCGTTTCTGTCACGGTGAGCGATTGTAGATTCCGGACCATGCCCGCGCCCAGAGCTCCAGCGCATGGCCGACCGGGGTGTCGTTTGGCCGCACCAGCGGCGGCAGGCCCAACTGGTGCGCGGCGGCGGCCAGCGCCTTGACGGGTTCGCGCGTGTCCACCGGCGGCGCGCCGTGCTGCTTGGAGAGCTTGGCACCGTCGGGCGCATACACCAGCGGCGTGTGCAGGTAGCGCGGCGTGGCCAGGCCGAGGGCGTGCTGCAGCAGGATCTGTCTCGGCGTGTTGTCGGCGAGGTCTTCCCCGCGCACGACGTGGGTGATGCCCTGGTCGGCATCGTCCACCACCACGGCGAGCTGGTAGGCCCACAGCCCATCGGCGCGGCGCAGCACGAAGTCGCCGACCGTGCCCGCCACGTCCTGCGATTGCACGCCCAGCCGGCGGTCTTCCCATACCACGCCGTCCCGCGCGAGCGAAGGCCCCGCATCGCGCTCGCACGGCCCTGGACGGGGCGGTGATTTTTTCTGAATTTCCGATGCGCGGAACCGCCAGGACCGTGCCGGCCGACCCTGCAGCCCGCCGCGGCAGGTGCCGGGGTAGGGCAGTTCCACATGGGGTTGGCGCACATGGCCGAGCCGGGCCTGGGCCTGCTCGATGTCGCTGCGCGAGCAGGCGCAGGGGTAAGCCTGTCCCTGGGCAAGCAGGCGGTCCAGCGCTTGCTGGTATGGCAGGCCACGCTCCGACTGCCGCATCACCGGACCATCCGGCAGCAGGCCGCAATCGGCCAGCTGGGACAGGATGATGGCGTCGGCCCCGGGCGCGCAGCGCGGGGTGTCGACGTCTTCGATGCGCACCAGCCATTGCCCGCCGCGCCCCCCGTGCGCCGAGCGCGCGTCCAGCCAACTGGCCAGCGCCGCCACCAGCGAGCCCGCATGCAGCGGGCCCGTGGGCGACGGCGCGAAACGGCCGATGTAGCGGGAGAGGGCGCCCAGCGTCATGCCACCGCGAGGGCGAGTTCCAGTCCCGAGACGAAGGCGTCTTCCAGGCGATGGCCCAGGCACCAGTCGCCGCACAGGCCGATGCCGGCCTTGGCATCCCACAGGTGCGAGCGGCCCAGCGGCGCGAGCGTTTGCGCATAGCGCCAGCGGCAGACCTCGGCGTGCGCGGGCTCGGCGCGGATGCCGGTCACCTCGGAGAACGCTTTGGTGAGCTTGGCCTGCACCCGGGCTTCGCCGTCCTCCAGGTGCTCCCGCGACCACGCGGGGCTGGCCTGCACGGTCCAGCGCTCCACCGGGCCGCGCCCGGGCTTGGAGGACTCGCGCGCCAGCCAGGCGATGCGGTGGTGGGTGCTGCGCGCCGCGTTCCACTGCGGTCCCAGCGTGGTCAGGCCCGGCCGCACCGCCTGGGGAAACGCCAGCATGAGGGTCCAGCAGGGGGCGATGGTGACCTGGGCCAGCGGTGCGTGCAGCGACGGCGCAACGGTCGTGCCCGACGCGGTGCCGGAGGCCTGCAGCAGCGCCAGCGCCGGCACGGAGGGTTGCGCGAGCAGCACCGCGTCGAACCCCGCGTGCACCTGCGCCGCGCCATCGGGCGACTCGGTGCGCAGTTGCCAGCGCTTGCCGTCCATGGGGTCGCGTTCGATGCGGGTCACGCGGCAGCCGGTGAGC
>NZ_BAAJYR010000147.1:0-8930 GCF_057546605.1 Acidovorax sp. KPB24-03
TTGACGCGCGATGCCGCGCTGCGCGTGGCCACCGCCACGGCGCGCAACATCGTGGACCACCTGCAGGGCCGGCCGCTGCCGCCCGGCCACCTGCTGGCCGGGGTCTGAGCCCGGCCGGCTACCCTTCGTTCTTCTTCCCCTTCGCTTCACGCACGACCCGCACCATGCCCGCACACAACCCCTTCAAATCCGCCCTCGCCGCCCGCCAGCCCCAGATCGGCCTGTGGCTGTCAATGGCCGACCCGTACCTGGCCGAGGCCGCGGCCACCACCGGCTACGACTGGCTGCTGATCGATGGCGAGCACGCACCCAACGACGTGCGCAGCACCTTGGCCACGCTGCAGGCCGTGTCCGCGCAGCCCGCCCAGCCGGTGGTGCGCGTGGTGGAAGGCAGCACCGCGCTCATCAAGCAGATGCTGGACATTGGCGCGCGCACCCTGCTCGTGCCCATGGTGGACACGGCCGAGCAGGCCCGGGCGATTGCCGCCGCCACGCAGTACCCGCCGCACGGCACGCGCGGCGTGGGCAGCGCCGTGGCCCGCGTGTCGCAATGGAACAGCCGCACGGACTACCTGCAGGTGGCCGACGACGAGGTCTGCCTGCTGGTGCAGGCCGAAACGGTGACGGCGCTGCAGAACCTGCCCGCCATCTGCGCGGTGGAGGGCGTGCACGGCGTTTTCATCGGCCCGGCCGACCTGGCCGCGTCCATGGGCCACCGCGGCAACCCCGGCCACCCCGACGTGCAGGCCGCCATCGAAGGCGCCATGCGGACCATCATCGCCAGCGGCAAGGCCGCCGGCACGCTCACCTCCGATCCCGTGCTGGCGCAGCGCTACCTGGACCTGGGCTGCACCTTCGTGGCAGTGGGGGTGGACGTGCTGATGTTCGTCGGCGCGGCACGCAAGCTGCGCGCGCAGTTCGGCGGGCCAGCGGCGGCGGCAGCGGCGGTGCCTCTGCAGGCGGGTGCCGCGTATTGAGGGATCCCCGCGGCGGAGGGTGCGGGCGCGCTGCGGCCCGCCGGGGAGATGGGGAGACGGGGGACTTGGAGGCGGTTATGAGGAAAATCCTATTGGGCACCGTGCTCGCCCTGGCGGCAGGCACGTCGTTCGGTGCCACGGTCAACATCAACAGCACCGGCAACTACGCCAGCCTGCAGAACTACACGAACTGCACCACGACGCCCGCGAGCCTGTGCGCCAACTACCTGACCACGAACAACGTCACCGGCACGTTCACGACGGCCGGTAACCTGCCCGCCAGCGCCAGCAACCTGGAGATCGGCTCGACCGTCACCTACTACAGCTTCTCCAGCGGCCTGGACACCGTGGCCTCCACCGACCCCAACGCCCGTCTGAACACGCTGCGCATCTCCACGGACGCCTCCGGCAACATCACGAACGTGAACCTGATGCAGGCCGTGCTGTGGATGACGGGCACCGCACCGCACACCACGGCGGACCGCTTCGCGGCCGTGATCGTCTCCGGCGCCACCAGCACCTCCACCCACAACTCCGGCTGCCAGAACACGGGCACGGGCAACAGCGGCGCGACCGATACCTGCCTGATATCGACCGTGACCGACACCTCGCGCAGCACGGCCAACAACGCCCCCGTGAGCTACGCGATGGCCGCGGCCGCGGTGACGGCATCGCCCATTCCCACGGTGTCCGAATGGGGCCTGATCCTGATGGCCTCGCTGCTCGGCATGTTCGGCATCGCCCGCCTGCGCCGCCAGCGCTGATCGGCTTTCGTTCAGCCCAACAAAAAACCCGCCGCTGGCGGGTTTTTTGTTGGGGCCGGCGCTTTTGGCACCGCTGCGTGTTGCATCAGCTGCCCGCCACCTTCATGCGGTTCACGAGGATCGAGCCCACGGTCTTGGCGCCGTAGTTGTAGGCATCGGCGCCCACGGCTTCGATGCCTTTCAGCATGTCCTTCAGGTTGCCGGCGATGGTGATCTCATGCACCGGGTAGGCGATCTGGCCGTTTTCCACCCAGAAGCCGCTGGCGCCGCGCGAGTAGTCGCCCGTCACGTAGTTCACGCCCTGCCCCATCAGCTCGATCACGAACAGGCCGGTGCCCAGCTTTTTCAGCATGGCGTCGAGGTCGTCGCCCGCGCGGGTGCGGCGCGAGGTGAGCGTGAGGTTGTGCGAGCCGCCCGAGTTGCCGGTGGTTTTCATGCCCAGCTTGCGCGCCGAGTAGCTGGACAGGAAGTAGCCCTCCACGCGGCCGGCATCCACCACCTTGCGGGGCGCCACGCGCACGCCTTCGTCGTCAAAGGGCGAACTGCCCTTGCCGCGAAGAATGAACGGGTCTTCCAGGATGTCGATGTGCTTCGGTAAAACCGGCTTGCCCAGCGAGTCGAGCAGGAAGGTGCTCTTGCGGTACAGCGCGCCGCCGCTCACGGCCTGCACGAAGCCGCCCAGCAGGCCGGCCGCCAGGGGCGACTCGAACAGCACGGGGCACTGCGTGGTGGGGATCTTGCGGCTGCCCAGGCGGCTCAGGGCGCGCTCGGCGGCGTAGCGGCCCACCTGGGCGGGCGCGGCCAGCTCGCGCGCATCGCGCATGGAGCTGTACCAAGCATCGCGCTGCATGTCGGCATTCTTGCCGGGCAGCGCGGCGATGGGCGCCACCGACAGGCTGTGGCGCGAGCTGGCATAGCCGCCGCGAAAGCCGCGCGTGTGGGCGCTGAAGAAGTGGCTCTGCTGGGCCGACACGCCCGCGCCTTCGCTGTTGGTGATGCGGCGGCTGGTCTGCAGCGCGGCGGCCTCGCATTCCATGGCGATGCGCGCGGCCTCCTCGCTGGTGATGGCCCAGGGGTGGAACAGCTCCAGCTCGCGGTGCGAGTCCTCGGGGGCGATGTCGGCCTCGTCCGGCAGGCCGGCCACCGGGTCTTCGGCGGTGAAGCGGGCGATGTCGTAGGCGGCCTGCACGGTCTGCTCGATGGCGGCGCTGGAAAAGTCCGAGGTGCTGGCGTTGCCGCGCCGGTGGCCGATGTAGACCGTCACGCCCAGGGACTTGTCGCGGTTGCGCTCGACGTTCTCCAGCTCGCCCTTGCGCACGCTGACCGACAGGCCGCAGCCCTCGGAGGCCTCGGCGCCGGCGTCGGTGGCGCCCAGCTTCTTGGCGTGCGCCAGGGCGCGGTCCACGAGGTCTTCGAAAAACGGGCGGGTGTAGCTGAAACCGCTGTCGGGTGTCTTCGGGGCGGCGCCGGCGGCGCGTGGGCTGGGTGTATTCATATCGGCGGCTATGATACTTGCCGCCTTCGGCGCCAAGGTGCCGAAGCCTGTATGGGCACACGCGTGCCCCTCCCATTGCCCCCACCATGTCACGCAAACCCAAAAAAGGCTACTACGTGCGAGGCCAGTTCGTTGCCGAAGGCAGCGAGCTGGACATCGAACTGAAAGCCGAGCTCAAAGGCACGCACGAAGCGAGCCGGACCGACCTGAAGCGCGAGAGCGATGCGCTGCAGAAGCTCGGCGAAGACCTGCTCACGCTGCGCGCCGACCTGATGGAACGCCTGCAGCTGCCCGAGAAGCTGCGCGACGCGCTGGCCGAGGCTCGGCGCATCACCAACTTCGAGGGCAAGCGCCGCCAGATGCAGTACGTCGGCAAGATCATGCGCCAGCTCGATCCCGCCGCCGTGGCTGCCGCCCAGGCCGCGCTGGACGAGCAGCACAACGGCTCGGCCGCCGAAAAGCTCGCGCTGCACGCCTCCGAGCGCTGGCGCGACCGGCTGATCGCCGACGACGCCGCGCTGCCCGACTGGCTGGAGCGCTTTCCGCGCACCGACACGCAGCAGATCCGCGCGCTGATCCGCCAGGCGCGCAAGGATGCGCAGCCCGAGGGCAAGGTCGCGAACGTGCAGGTGTCCGAGGGCCTGGCCCCGCGCAAGGGCCGCGCCTACCGCGAGCTGTTCCAGCTCGTGCGCGAACAGATGGAAGACGCGGCCACCCACGCCCGCCACGAAGAGACCGGCCGCGATGCCTGAGGCCGTGGCACCTGCCGCGACCGGCGGCTTCGAGCCGGTGCGCATCGGCATCGTCTCCGTCAGCGACCGGGCCAGCACCGGCGTCTACGAGGACAAGGGCCTGCCCGCATTGCAGGACTGGCTTACCCGTGCGCTGCGCAACCCCATCGCCTTCGAGCCCCGGCTGATCCCCGACGACCAGGCCACCATCAGCGCCACGCTGATCGAGCTGGCCGACACCGCCGGCTGCAGCCTCGTGCTGACCACGGGCGGCACGGGCCCCGCCCTGCGCGACGTGACGCCCGAGGCCACGCTGGCCGTGGCCCACAAGGAGATGCCGGGCTTCGGCGAGCAGATGCGCCAGATCGGCCTGCGCTTCGTGCCCACGGCCATCCTCTCGCGCCAGGTGGCGGTGGTGCGCGGCAGCACGCTCATCGTCAACCTGCCCGGCCAGCCCAAGGCGATTGCGGAAACGCTGGAAGGCCTGCGGGGCGAGGACGGCAGCCAGATCGTGCCGGGCATCTTCGCCGCGGTGCCCTACTGCATCGATTTGATCGGCGGGCCGTACCTGGAAACGCACGACGCGGTTTGCAAGGCGTTCCGGCCGAAATCGGCCGTGCGGCGCTGATGCTATATTTTTTATAGCATAACGCCCTAGTATTTATTGCGTTGCAGGCCTTTTTGGCTTGCACACCGAAGCCGGGGCCGCCACCGGCCACTGACCACCGGCCAAAGCGCCGGCTACTTTCCCACCAGTTCGTTGAGCTTGTCCGCCTGGAACTGCTCCTCGCGCGCCGCGTCGCAGGGCACGCAGTCCTTGGCCGGTGCCTGCGGGTTGGCCGAAAGCTTTTCGATGGCCTGCCACAGCAGCGCGATCTGGTGCTCCTGCGACGAGGCGTTGTCGATCAGGCCGCGCATGGCCTGCGAGAGCGGATCGTCTTCCTGCGTGATGCCGTAGGCAGTGAAGGGGCGCGCGGCCTGCGGCTCGGTCACGTCGGCGCTTTGGCCGGCCTTGGAGGGGATGATGCGGGCCGGGATGCCCACGGCCGTGGCGCCTGGCGGCACGGGCTTGATGACCACCGCGTTGCTGCCGATCTTGGCGCCGTCGCCCACCTCGAAGCCGCCCAGCACCTTGGCGCCGGCGCTCACCACCACGTCCCTGCCCAGCGTCGGGTGGCGCTTGGCGCCCTTGTAGAGCGAGGTGCCGCCCAGCGTCACGCCCTGGTAGATGGTGCAGCCGTCGCCGATCTCGGCGGTTTCGCCGACCACCACGCCCATGGCATGGTCGAAGAAAACGCGCTCGCCGATCCTGGCGCCCGGGTGGATCTCGATGCCGGTCATCCAGCGCGCGAAATGCGAGATGAAGCGCCCCAGCCACGGCAGGCCGTGGCGCCAGCACCAGTGCGCCGGACGGTGCAGCCAGATCGCGTGCAGGCCGGGGTAGCAGGTGACCACCTCCCAGGTGCTGCGCGCGGCGGGGTCGCGGTCGAGGATGCACTGGACGTCGGAGCGCAGGCGGGCAAACATGGGGTGGTGGGGCGTGGGGGCGCAGCGGAAAAAGAGCCGCCGAGTCTAGCGCTTTGCCTGCGCGGCGCCGGTCATGGCCTTGGCGACACCGCGCAGGATGTGGATTTCCTCGGGCGTGAGTTGCGCGCGGTTGAACAGCTGGTTCAGGCGCGGCATGAGCTTCTTGGGCGCGGCGGGGTCGAGAAAGCCGATGTCCACCAGCGCGCGCTCCCAGTGCGCCAGCATGCCGGCCACCTGCGCGGCATCGGCCCGCTCGGTGGCGGGTGCGGCCGTGCCTTCCTGCGGCAGCGCGGCGGCGGCGAAACCGCCGAGCGCCAGGCGCCATTCGTAGGCGACGACCTGGATGGCTGCCCCCAGGTTGAGCGAGCCGAAGGTGGGGTTGGTGGGAATCGACAGCGCCACGTGGCAGCGGTACACGTCGTCGTTGGCCATGCCGAAGCGCTCGCTGCCGAACAGGAAGGCCACGCCGGCCTCCGCAGTGGGAGTGGGAGCCGAATCGGGCTCCAGCACATTTTCTTCTAGGGCATGTTGCTCACTTTTCAATAGCAAATCGAAATGCTCGCGCGGCGAGCGCGTGGGCGGGCCGAAGTCGCGCGGGGTCATGGCGGTGGCGCACAGGTGGCTCATGCCGTCCAGGGCCTCGTCCAGCGTGGCGACGATGCGCGCGTTCTCCAGCACGTCCAAGGCGCCGCTGGCGCGCTGGATGGTTTCCTCGCGGCGCAGCACGTTGGCCCAGCGCGGGGCGACGAGCACCAGGTCGCCGAAGCCCATGGTCTTCATGGCGCGGGCGGCGGCGCCGACGTTGCCGGCATGGCTGGTGTGCAGGAGGATGAAACGGGTCTTCATGGCGCGCGGTCGGTGAAAAAAGGCAGTACGGGTAAAATCGCGCGCTCATTGTCGCCGTCCGCATCGCCGGGGCGCCATTCCCCGTTCCTGAACCGCCAGGCCGCCCTTGCCGCGCGCCCGGCCCACGCCACAATCCAATGTCGACCAATCTGCACCCCATGCTCAACGTGGCCATCAAGGCCGCACGCGCCGCCGGCGCCATCATCAACCGCGCGGCCCTGGACGTGGAATCCGTGCGGATCTCGCAAAAGCAGATCAACGATTTCGTGACCGAGGTGGACCACGCGAGCGAAAAGGCCATCATCGAGACGCTGCTCACGGCCTACCCCGGCCACGGCATCCTGGCCGAGGAATCGGGCAGCGAGTACGGCGCGAAGGATTCGGAGTTCGTCTGGATCATCGACCCGCTGGACGGCACCACCAACTTCATCCACGGCTTTCCGGTCTATTGCGTGAGCATCGCGCTGGCCGTGCGCGGCAAGGTCGAGCAGGCCGTCATCTACGACCCGACCCGCAACGACCTCTTCACCGCCACCAAGGGCCGCGGCGCCTACCTGAACGAGCGCCGCATCCGCGTCTCCAAGCGCACGCAGCTCAAGGAATGCCTGATCTCCACCGGCTTTCCGTTCCGCCCGGGCGACAACTTCAAGAACTACCTGAACATCATGGCCGACGTGATGCAGCGCACCGCCGGCCTGCGCCGCCCGGGCGCCGCCGCGCTGGACCTGGCCTACGTGGCCGCGGGCTACACCGAAGCGTTCTTCGAGACCGGCCTGTCGATCTGGGACGTGGCGGCCGGCTCGCTGCTGGTGACCGAGGCCGGCGGCCTGGTCGGCAATTTCACGGGCGAGGCGGACTTCCTGGAGCAGCGCGAATGCCTGGCCGGCGCACCGCGCATCTACGGCCAGCTGGTGCCCATCCTCACCAAGTACAGCCAGTTCGCCAGCGCCGGCGACAAGGCGGCCGTGCGCCAGGCGGCGGCCAACCTCTCGCTGCCCACGGACGGCCTGGACGACGTGGTGCCGGCCACCCCGGCCGAGGACGGCGAAGCCGCCACCGGCGCCCGCTGACCGGCAGCGCCCGCGCGAAGGGATTGCCGCTGCGGCCCACGGGCCGCGCGGCAGTCCCTTTTTTCTTTTCAGGCCCGTGGCCCGTGTGGGCCTATTCCGGGTCGGGGTACTTGAGCGCGATGTGGCGGAAGTCGTCGGCCAGGTCCACGAAGGCATCCACCATGTCGGGGTCGAAATGCGTGCCGCGGCCCCGCACGATGGTGGCGCAGGCCTGCTCGTGCGAGTACGCGGGCTTGTAGATGCGTTTGCTGATGAGCGCGTCGTACACGTCGGCCACCGCCATGAGCCGGGCCGAGACGGGAATGGCATCGCCCGCCAGGCCCTCCGGATAGCCGCTGCCGTCCCACTTTTCCTGGTGGCTGTAGGCGATCTCCTTGGACACGCTCAGAAAGGCCACGCGCATGCCCAGGCGGCGCTCGGCGTCCTCGATGGCATTGCGGCCCAGCGTGGTGTGCGTCTTCATGACCTCGAACTCTTCCACCGTGAGCTTGCCGGGCTTGAGCAGGATGCGGTCGGGGATGCCGATCTTGCCGATGTCGTGCAGCGGCGCCGATTTGTACAGCAGCTCGATCATGCGTTCGGTCAGCGTCTGCTCGAAGCGCGGGTGCAGGCGCAGGTGCTCGGCCAGCGCCTTCACGTACAGCTGCGTGCGGCGGATGTGGTTGCCCGTCTCGTTGTCGCGCGTTTCGGCCAGGGAGGTCATGGCCATGATGGTCACGTCCTGGATGGCCTGCACTTCCAGCGTGCGCATGGCCACCTCGCGCTCCAGGTAGGCGCTCTTGTCGCGCAGGAAGTCGGCGGTGGCCTTCAGCGCCAAATGGGTGTGCACGCGCGCCAGCAGGATGGGCGGGCTGATGGGCTTGGTGATGTAGTCCACCGCACCGGCCGCCAGACCCGTGCGCTCGTCGTCCGAGGTGGAGCGCGCGGTGAGGAAGATCACCGGGATGTCGCGCGACTGCGGATGCGCCTTCAGTTGGCGGCAGACCTCGTAGCCGTCGATGCCCGGCATCATGATGTCCAGCAGGATCAGGTCGGGCGGCGGGGACGACTGCGCGATCCGCAAGGCCTTCTCGCCCTGGTTGGCGACCTTGACGTGGTAGTGGTCACGCAGCAGCGTGCCCATGAGGGTGAGGTTGTCGGGCGTGTCGTCCACCACCAGCACGGTGGCGATGGGTTTTTCGACAAAGAGGGACTCGTCGGCATAGAAATGGGGAATGTCCATGGGGTGGTCCTGTCATGCGGCCCCGCCTGGTGAAGGCTCGGACCCGTCGAGGTCCGATTGCGCCGCGGCATGCAGCGTGTCCAAGGCCCGCTCAAACTCGAAACTCCGGGTATCCGCTTCCAGCGCGGCGAACGCCACGCCCAACGCACTTTCCAGCACCGGCCTATTTTGCTGCAGATGGTCCACGGCGGCCGGGTCGTCGGCCTGCAGCAGCACCTGCAGGCGCTGCAAGGCCGGGCGCAGCGCCATCGGCGCCGGCTGGCCCGGCAGCGCATCCGCCGGCAAGGGGTCAGCGGGT
>NZ_BAAJYR010000148.1:0-8918 GCF_057546605.1 Acidovorax sp. KPB24-03
AGACCACCAGCGCCCCCGTTGCCGAGCCGGAACCATCCGTCGCAGCCCTGCCGGTGCCTGCGCCCGATTCCACGCCCGCGTGGGAAGACGCCGGCACGCCGGTGCAGCCCCCTCCCGGCGAGCCCCAGCCGGCAGCCTCGCCGGTGCGGCTACCCGTCCATTCGCCCGATGATTTCCGCCGCGCGGCCTCTCCAGCCCCTGTGCCAGCGCAACGACCAGTGGCGTCGGCGCCGTCGGCGCCCGAATACATGGCGATCCCCGTGCGCACCGCTCCCGAGCCGGGCGCGCGCCTGCAGCCGCTCGCGCCGACGGGCTCCCTTCCCGCATCCGCCCGCTACACGGCCACGGAAGAGGGCGATGTCTGGCACGCCACCGTGCAGCAACTCGTGGCTGCCGAGGCCATTGCGGCGCTGGTGCGGGAATTGGCCCTGCAGTCCCAATTGGTGGCACGTGACGCCGGACACTGGCTGCTGCGCGTGGAGCGTGAATCGCTCAACCAGCCCGTGGCGCGCGAGCGCCTGCGGGCGGCGCTGGAGGCCGCGGGCCATGCGACCCAGATCAGCGTCGAACTGGGCGTGGTCATCGACAGCCCGGCCCGGCGCAATGCGGCCGCCGCGGCAGAGCGCCAGCGCCTGGCCGAGGAGATCGTGCACAACGACCCGTACGTGCAGACGCTGGTGCGGGACTTCGGCGCCAAGATCGTGCCGGGCAGCATCAAGCCGGCATGACGGCAGGCGTTGCCATCCTCCAGACGATTCGTTGATTCATTCATTCCATTCAAGCCTCCCCTTCATTCCCATCAGAAAAGGAAAACTCACATGTTCAACAAGGGACAACTCGCCGGCCTCATGAAGCAGGCCCAGGCCATGCAGGACAACCTGAAGAAGGCCCAGGACGAACTCGGCAACATCGAAGTGGAAGGCGAATCCGGCGCGGGCCTGGTGAAGGTGCTCATGACCTGCAAGCACGACGTCAAGCGCGTGACCATCGACCCCAGCCTGCTGGCCGATGACAAGGACATGCTCGAAGACCTTGTGGCGGCCGCCTTCAATGCGGCGGTGCGCAAGGCAGAAGAAACCTCGCAGGAAAAGATGGGCAAGCTGACTGCTGGCATGCCGGGGCTGCCTCCCGGGATGAAATTCCCTTTCTGATCCAGGTGGCGGCCGCCGGGCGCGCCGCACCCTTTCATTGCCTTTCGCGGGCATGTCTCTTTGATTCTTGAACGGCGCCTTGCATGTCCGACACCAATTCCCTCGATGCCCTGGTCCAGGCGCTGCGCCGCCTGCCGGGCGTGGGCGTGAAGTCGGCACAGCGCATGGCCTTCCATCTGCTGCAGCACGACCGCGAAGGCGCCGAGGTGCTATCGCGGGCGCTCCATGAAGCGACAGTGTCGGTGCACCACTGCGAACGCTGCCACACCTTCACCGAAGCCGCGGTGTGCGACACCTGCCTGGACCCGGAACGCGATGCCAGCCGGCTGGCCGTGGTGGAAACCCCGGCCGATCAGGCCGCGCTGGAGCGCACGGCGGCGTTTCGCGGGCTGTACTTCGTGCTCATGGGGCGGCTGTCGCCACTGGACGGAGTGGGGCCGAAGGACATCGGGCTGCAAAAGCTCATGGAGCGGGCCACCGATGGCGTGGTGCAGGAGGTGATTCTGGCCACCAATTTCACGGCCGAGGGCGAGGCCACGGCCTATGTCATCAGCGAGGCACTCAAGAGCCGGGGGCTGCACGTCACCCGGCTGGCCCGCGGTGTTCCGGTGGGCAGCGAACTGGAATACGTGGACCTGGGCACCATCGCGCATGCGCTGGTCGATCGCCGCTGACACTATAAAATTGATAGCTGCCAGCGCAATGTTCAATGGCGCTGGAGCACGAAAAGGCTTGAACCATGAATTCCCTCCATGTGGCGCATTTCACCGTCGCCTACTGGTGCGTGCTGCTGATGGCGCTGCTGCCCACGGGGTGCGCCCTGATCGCCAAGCGCGGCAGCTTCCAGGTGTCGGACAACCGCGATCCGCGTGGATGGGCCTCCCGGCAGACCGACTGGCGCGCCCGTGCCCTGGCCGCACAGTCCAACACCTTCGAAGCACTGCCGTTCTTCATCGGTGCGGTGGTGATCGCGCACCAACTGGGGGCCGGGCAGACGCTGCTCGATATCCTGGCGTTCCTCTTCGTGATGCTGCGCGTCTTCTACGTGATGATGTACGTGTCCGACCTGCCCACCGCCCGCAGTGCCGTGTGGCTCGGGGCGCTGGTGGTCAACATCGCCATTCTCTTCATCGGCTACCGCTGAGGCGCCGCCGCGGTGGTACCGCGGCAATCCACCGCCTGGATCGCCCTGGCATCCATCCATTAACCCGACTTTCCGTGCCTGTCCCTCAGGGATTGCCCTGACGGGGCGGCTGCGCGCAGGTGGCACGATTGCTGCACTGCAGCATTTCCTTGAATTCGCTTTTCCCCATGGATTTTCCTCGCATCCGCCGCCGCCACTTCGGTACGTTGTCCGCCCTCTCGATGGCGGCCTGGGCGGGCGCGGATGCCTTGGCGGTGCCGTCGCCGTTCAAGGCTGGGACCGGTCCGCTGCGGGTGGCGGTCGGGGGCTCGGGGCTGCTGTACCACCTGCCGCTGACCATCGCTCAGGAGCTGGGCTTCTTCCGGGCCGAGGGGTTGCACGTGGTGGTTCAGGACTACCCGGGCGGCGCCCTGGCCTTGCAGGCGTTGCAGGACGGCGAGGCCGATGTGTGCTCGGGCGCGTACGACCACGTGCTGCGTCAGCAACTGCAGGGCCGCAGCTACTGCGCCATCGTGCTGCAGGGGCGGGCGCCGCAACTGGCCCTGGCGGCATCGACACGGGCATGGCCCGTCAAGAGCGTGAGCCGCTTCAAGGGCATGCGCGTGGGCGTGTCGGCCCTGGGGTCTTCCACCCACCATGTGGCGCAGTTGATGCTGTCGCGGGATGGCGCGCCGCTGGACGAGGTGTCCTTTGTCGGTGTGGGCTCCGCCCTGGGGGCGGTGGCCGCGCTGCGACAGGGGCGGGTGCATGCGCTGTGCCATGCCGATCCGATCGTCAGCGCGCTGGAGCAGCGCGCCGAGGTGCGGGTGCTGTGCGACACGCGCTCACTCAAAGGGTCGCAGGAGCTGTTCGGCGGCACCATGCCGGCCGCCAGCCTCTATGCGCCGCAGTCGTTTGTGCAAAAGCAGCCGGCCCGCTCGCAGGCCCTGGCCAATGCCATGGTCCATGCCCTCAAATGGCTGCAGACAGCCAGCCCGGCCGACCTGGTGCGGGCCGTGCCGTCCGGGTACCTGCTGGGCGAGCGGGGGGCTTATCTGGCGGCATTCCACAAGGTGCGGGACACCTTCTCGCCCGACGGCCTCATGCCCGATGACGGCCCGGCCAACGCGGCGCGGGTGGTGGCCCGCCTGCGATCCGAACTGGCGCCGCTCAAGATCGATCTGGGGCGCACGTTCACGAACGAATTCGCGCGCAAGGCCAAGCAGAAGTTCAATGCCTGAGGGGCAGGTCCCTGCGGTGCCTGCTTGCGCCGGCCGGCACTTTGGCTGAACTGTCCGACACACGGCGGCAAGGGTGTGGCGATAGAGTCGAGGGCGCGCCGGCGTCGGTCTCACCGCGGCGCTGCAATGCACCGGTTGCGCTCCTTCATTCCATCACTCCAACAAGGATCTTTCCATGTCGCTGAACCTCAGTATCGGCCCCCTCGTTTCCCTGATCGCAGGCATCCTGATCCTGGTCATGCCCCGCCTGCTCAACTACATCGTGGCCCTGTACCTCATCGTGATGGGCGTGCTGGGCTTGGTCGGCATGCACAACCTGCGCCTCTGAAGCGCATGCTTGCCGGGCCGCCCCGCACACGCGCTGGACGGCCAGCCTCTTCAGGGCGATGCCTTGATTCGGCCTGGCTGCCGCTCAGCGCTTCTTGCGCGAGGGCGTTCCACCCTTGCGGGTGGGGGCCGCAGGGGCCTTGGCGCCTCGCGTGGAGGTCTGCTTGATCGCCGGGCGCGCGGACGAGGTGGCGGCCAGCTTCACCGGCAGGTACATCACGACCTGCTGGCCGGCCTTGAAGGCGGCGTTGGCCTTGACGTCGTTCCATTCGGCCACATTGGCGGCGCTCACCTTGTAGCGGTTGGCGATGCTGGCGACCGAGTCGCGCTTGCCAGCGCGCACCGTGGTGCGGCGCGTGACGATTTCCGGCGTGAAAGCAACCTGCCCGTTGTCTGCCACCTGGCTGGACACGTCCTGGCGCGTGGTCGTGGCACGGGGCACCATCAGGGCCGAACCCGCCTTGATCATCATGCGCGGCGGAATGCGGTTCACGTTGCGCAGGTCGTTCTCGCTCATGCCGACGCGTTGGGCAGCGGTTGCCACCGTCATGGTGGTGGGCACGCTCCACACCGTCCAGCTGGCGTACTGGCCTTCGCGGTGGGCTTCCAGGTTCTTGAGGAACACCTTGGCGTTGTCCCAGGGCAGCAGGATCTGCGGCATGCCCGCGGCCAGGATCACGGGGCGGTGCAGCGAGGGGTTGAGTGCGCGGAAGTCCTCTTCGCGCACCCCGGCCAGGCTGGCCACCAGCGAGACATCGATATCGTGCGTGATGTCCACCGTCTGGAAGTAGGGGTGGTTTTCGATCAGCGGCAGTTCGGTGCGAAACGCCTGCGGGTTGGCGACGATGTTCTTCACCGCCTGCAGCTTGGGCACGTACATGCGGGTTTCGGCCGGCATGGTGAGTTCGGTGTAGCTGGTGCCCAGGCCCAGCTTCTGGTTGCGGGCGATGGCCCGGCTCACGCTGCCTTCGCCCCAGTTGTAGGCGGCCAATGCCAGGTGCCAGTCGCCGAACATGCCATACAGGCGCTGCAGGTAATCGAGTGCGGCGCGCGTGGAGGCCAGCACGTCGCGGCGGTCGTCGCGGAAGGCGTTCTGCTTGAGCTGGTAGTCGCTGCCGGTGGCCGGCATGAACTGCCACATGCCGGCGGCCTTGGCGCTGGAGACGGCCTGCGGATTGAAGGCGCTCTCGATGTAGGGCAGCAGGGCCAGTTCGGTGGGCATGCCCCGCAGCTCGAGCTCTTCGACGATGTGGAACAGGTATTTGCTCGAGCGCTCGGTCATGCGCTGCATGTAGTCGGGGCGCGTGGCATACCACTGCTCGCGGTCGCGCACGAGGTCCTGGTCCAGGTCGGGCATGGCGAAACCGCGGCGGATGCGGTCCCACAGGTCGGAGGGCGCGTAGAGCGATGCCACCTCGCCGTTGCTGGCCTGCACGGCCGAGATCGGCTGCAGCGGCCCGGAGGGGATCAGAGGCGTGTGGGAGGACGAAGACGAGGTGTCGGTGGTGGCCGGCGAAGAACCGTCCTTGCTCGCGGTGCTTCCGGGCGGGGTGCCTTGCGTGGCGCAGCCGGTGAGCCAGACCACGCTTGCCAGGCCCAGGATGTGCAAAATTTTCATTGAAACTCGTTTTTCCATTGGCGCAGCGCCGCGAGAACGGCCACTGCATCTTGGGGATCGACCTGCGCATCGAAGGCCCGGGCGGCCTGGGCCACCGTGGGTTGCCGCGTGCGCAGGAAAGGGTTGATGTCGCGCTCGGTGGCCAGGCGCGAGGGCAGCGTGGGCCGGCCCTGCTGCCGCAGCGCCTCGCAGTCGCGGGTGTACTGCCGCAACGCCCCGTTGCCGGGCTCCACCGCCCGGGCGAACTTCAGGTTGGACAGCGTGTACTCGTGTGCGCAGCACACACGGGTGTCGCCTGGCAGCGCGGCCAGGGTGTCGAGCGACGCCTGCATCTGCGCGGGCGTGCCTTCGAACAGCCGGCCGCAGCCGCCGGAAAAGAGGGTGTCCCCGCAGAACAGCACGGGGGTACCGTTCACATCGGGGGCGTAATAGGCGATGTGCCCCGCCGTGTGGCCGGGCACGTCGAAGACCTGAAAGCGCAGGCCCAGCACCTCGGCCGTGTCGCCCTGCACCAGGCGGGCGATGGGCTCGGACACGGTTTCGTGTGCGGGGCCGAAGACGCGGGCGCCAGTGGCCTCGCGCAGCGCCGGCACGCCGCCGACATGATCGGCGTGGTGGTGCGTGACTAGAATCGCCTGCAATGGCAGGTCCAGGGTTTGCAATGCCTGCAACACCGGGCCCGCTTCTCCCGGATCGACCACGACCGCAGCCTGCGCGTCGTGCAGCATCCAGATGTAGTTGTCGGTAAAGGCGGGCAGCGGCAGCAAGTTCATGAGCGATGAAATTATAGGTTTGCACCACTGGTTCGACTCTTCCCCCGGCCGATACCTGCTGGCGTGGGAGCAGGAACGCTATGACGAGCTGGTGGCCGACATCTTCGGCTACCACGCCCTGCAGCTCGGAATGCCGGGTTTGCAGGGGCTGCGCGCCAACCGCATGCCCCACCGCTGGCTGGCGCTGGGCGCCGAAGAAACCCTGCTGTGGACCGACGAGGCGGCCGGCTGGCACGCGGCCGGGGCACTGGGGGGCGGAGAGCCGGGCGAGCCCGCCCTGCTGGCCGATCCGGTGGCCTTGCCTTTCTCGGAGAACAGCCTCGATCTAGTGCTGCTGCCGCATGCGCTGGAACTCAGCATCGACCCCCATGCCGCGCTGCGCGAGGTGCAGCGCGTGCTGGTGCCCGAGGGGCGGGTGGTGATCAGCGGGCTGAACCCCGTGAGCCTGTGGGGCCTGCGCCAGCGCCGGGCGCGGCTGTACCAGCGCCTGGGTGCGGGCGGGCGGCTGTATCTGCCCGACGTGGGTGAGTTCATCGGCCACTGGCGGCTGCGCGACTGGCTGCGGCTGCTCAATTTCGAGGTCGAGTCGGTCAGCTTCGGCTGCTACCGGCCGGCGGTGCGCAGCGCGCCCTGGCTGGAGCGTTTCGACTGGATGGACGGACTGGGGGCCCGCTGGTGGCCGATACTCGGGGCCGCCTATGTGGTGGTGGCGGTCAAGCGCGTACACGGCGTGCGGCTGCTGGGCGCGCCCTGGCGCCGCGCGCCCAAGGGCGCTGCGGCGCCGGTGCCGGTGGCCAATCGCGGCACGGTCCGCGATGGTGGGCCGGCCTTTCATGTGGATGGACGGGAGTAACGTTTTTGAATCAGGTTGTGATCTATACCGACGGGGCTTGCAAAGGCAATCCGGGCCCTGGCGGCTGGGGGGTGGTGCTGCGTTCGGGAGCGCTGGAAAAGGAATTGTTCGGGGGGGAGCTGGGCACGACGAACAACCGCATGGAGCTGCTCGCGGTGATCGAGGCCCTGGGCGCGCTCAAGCGGCCGTGCGAGGTGACGCTGTTCCTGGACAGCCAGTACGTGCGCAAGGGCATCACCGAGTGGATCCAGGGCTGGAAGAAAAAGGGCTGGCGCACGGCCGCCGGCCAGCCGGTCAAGAACGTGGAGCTGTGGAAGCGGCTGGACGATCTGGTGGCCCAGGGCGGCCATGTGATCGACTGGCGCTGGGTGAAGGGTCATGCGGGCGACCCGGGCAACGAGCGCGCCGATGCACTGGCCAACAAAGGGGTGGACAAGGCGCTCGGGCGCGGCTGAAGCCGCCGTCGAGGCCCGCGTCCGCCAAGCCTGTGTCCGTCAGGCCCCGGGCGCGATGGCCTGCAGGCCGGCCTGCAGCGGCTCCGGTCCCTGGGGCCGCACCACGCGGTCCACCTCCTTGCCGTCGCGCAGGAAGACGAGGGTCGGCCAGAGCTTCACGCCGAAGCTGCGGCCTAGGCGCTGGCCCGGGCCGTCCTCGACCTTGACGTGGGCCACATCGTCCCGGCCCTCCAGCGCGGCCTGGATGAGCGGCTGCGCCCCCTGGCAGTGGCCGCACCAGGGCGTGCCGAACTCCAGCACCGTGGCGCCGGCCAGGCGGTCCACGTCTTCACGGGCGGGGGGCTGTTCGAGGTGGCGGGCGCAATAGGTCATGGCGATGGGGTCCTTGTCATGTGGTTGTGTGCGGGGCGTGGGTTGGCCCGGCGGGGTTGGCGGTGAAACCTGTCTTTCAGCATAGGCCTGTGCCCGCAGGCACCGCGTCCGGCGCATATGCCGCCAGGCTGTGGGACCGGACTGGCAGGCGGTTCACAGCGCGCCATCGAACATCATCACGTCCACGGTCTCCCCTGCGGCCACCGGCCCCCGGGGCGGGTGCAGCACGATGAGGCCGTTGGCCTGCACCATCGAATGGAGCAGGCCCGAGCCCTGGTGGCCGGTGGTGCGCACCTGCAGCGATCCATCCGGCGCGGTGCTGACGATGCCGCGCTGGTATTCGGTGCGGCCGGCCTTCTTGCGCAGGGGCTCGGTGCTGACCGCACGCAGCAGGGGCGGCGCGGCCCGGGTGCAGCCCATCGCGCGCAGCAGCGCAGGCCGCACGAACGCCAGGAAGGCCACCATCACGGCGACAGGATTGCCGGGCAGGCCGAACCAGAGGGTCCCGCTGGTTGAAATTGATTTGCTATTATTTTCATAGCTTAATGCCCTGGTATTGATTGTGCTGGAGGCCATTTCGGCATCTGCTCCCGAAGCGTGCTCGCCGTGCAGCCGCCCTACCGCCATAGGCCGGCCGGGCCGCATGGCGACCTGCCAGAACGCCACGTCGCCCAGCCGTTGCACCGTGGAGCGCAGGTGGTCCGCATCGCCTTCGCTCACGCCCCCGCTGGTGATGACGGCATCCGCCTGCTGCCCTGCCTGGCGCAGCGCGGCTTCGAGTTGCGCGGGCGAATCGGGCACCACGCCCAGGTCGATCGGCTCCACGCCCAGACGGGCCAGCAGGCCGATGATTGCGTAGCGGTTGCTGTCGTACACGGCGCCCTCGCGCGGGGCGTCGCCCGGGGCCAGCAACTCGTCGCCGGTCGAAAAGCACGCCACGCGCAGGCGGCGCAACACGGTGACGGTGGGCAGGCCCAGGCTGGCCACCAGGCCGAGCGCGGCGGG